>JAAYHA010000201.1 GCA_012727545.1 Synergistaceae bacterium
CCTCCGATGCCGACATGGATGATCGAATCGTAGCCTTTCAGCCACTCTGCCGTTTTTTTGATTTCGGCTGTATCAATTTCTGGAAGATCCATCCATCCGTGGCCCTCTGAACTTGCCGGGGTATCTTTCAGCCATTCTGCTGCTTCGGCACATGCAGCAGAATGCCCCTTTTTAAAGTCAGAGAAAGGAATTCCTTCGCGGCCCAGGGCTCCTCCAAAATTAAAGCAGATCGAGAGGTTATTCATGAAAACACTCCCCTTGGGGTAGATTTTAAATTACTTCAGCAGACCTGCTTCCTTGAGAGTTTCATTGATCTTGGCCTGATCGAAGCCTACTATATACTTTTCACCGATCTGGATGACAGGAACTCCCATCTGCCTTGTCTTTTTTACAAGTTCCATTGCGGCAGCCTTGTCTCCGGTAACGGTCTTGACCTCATATTCAACATTAAGCGACGAAAGATACTCTTTCGCCTTATCGCACCACGGTCAGGTATTGGTAGAAAATACTTTTACTTCCATCACGATCACTCCTTGTTGTTGGTTTGGGCCTGAAACGTCCCACAGGTTAATTATAACGCCAATTTCAGGTTTTATTTTTTGACAAAAGATCTCTTATCTACTTTTGATGGCTTTGCCCAAAGTTTAATGATCATCGCTAATTGCTCTCTTTTTTAGTGATCTGGGCCCTTTTGTACAGCCTCGAACCATTGTTGTTTTATTTCTCTTTTGGGTGGTTTGCTTTTACCTGCTTTTATATGTTGCAATTATTCACAAATTGAGATAGATTTAACAACGCATGTTTAAAAATTTACAAACAACAGTTTTATGAAGAATCTTTAGAGGAGGTACATTATGTTCAAGATCGTTTCAAAGCAAAAGATCGCACCCAAAGAATTTGACATATGGGTAGAAGCCGACCGCATAGCAAAGCATGCCAAGGCAGGCCAGTTTGTCGTTCTTCGCGTCGATGACAAGGGAGAAAGGATACCCCTTACTATCGCAGATTACGACAAGGAAAAGGGGCTTATCCGCCTAATTTTCCAGGTAGTAGGCAAGACCACGGCTGCAATGTCGTGCCTGAATGTGGGAGACTCCATAAAGGATATCTCCGGTCCTCTCGGTACCCCGAGCGAGGTCGAAAAGTTAGGTACGGTACTGATGGTCGGAGGCGGAGTGGGAATTGCTGCTCTCTATCCGATCATCAAGGAACTTAAAATGGCCGGCAACAAGGTAATCACAATACTTGGAGGACGCACTTCCGAACTTGTAGTAATGAAGGAAGAATGCGCCGAATACTCTGACGAGCTCATCATAACCACTGACGACGGCTCAGAGGGTATGAAGGGCGTTGTAACAGAGGCAATGAAGATGGTCGTTGAGCGCGGCGATAAAATTGACCGCTGCTGGTGCATCGGTCCCTCAATTATGATGAAGTTCGGTACAAAAGCAGCAAAGGAACTGGGCCTTCCCATCTTCGTATCGCTCAATCCTCTCATGGTCGACGGAACAGGAATGTGCGGATGCTGCCGCGTTACCGTAGATGACAAGATATTCTTCGCATGTGTGGACGGACCGGAATTTGACGGGCATAAGGTAAACTGGGACGAGTTCATGAGCCGTCTGCGCCAGTATAAAGATGAAGAAAAGATATCAATGGATAAATTTGTAGCTGAAGTGGGTGAAGAATCATGGCAGTAACATTTTCCAAGTGGAAGACTCCCATCAAAGAGCAGGACCCTGAGGTCCGCAGAAGCAATTTCAAAGAAGTATGCCTTGGCTACTCGATCGAAGAGGGAATGAAAGAAGCCGCACGCTGCCTCCAGTGCAAGACAAAACCCTGTATAGCAGGATGCCCGGTCGCTATTGACATCCCCGGCTTCATCAAGTGCATCAGAGATGGAGACATGGCAGGAGCAGCTGAGGTCATGAACAAGTACACCAACCTTCCGGCGGTATGCGGCCGCGTATGTCCTCAGGAAACACAGTGTGAGGAGCTCTGCACTGTAGGCAAAATGCCGGGCTTTGAGCCTGTTGCGATAGGAAAGCTTGAAAGGCTTGTCGCTGACTGGAAATACACCCAGGAGAAGGCTGCTGCCGACAAAGCTCAGGCCGCTTCAAAGGGCAAAGTGGCAGTCGTCGGATCAGGACCCTCCGGTCTGACAGTAGCAGGGGATCTTGCAAAGAAAGGCTATGAAGTAACGATATTTGAAGCCCTTCATGCCGCAGGCGGAGTTCTTATTTACGGTATCCCTGAATTCCGTCTTCCCAAAAACATCGTCAAGATGGAGATCGACGCCATGCAGGACCTTGGAGTCAAGATCGAATGCAATGCAG
>JAAYHA010000202.1 GCA_012727545.1 Synergistaceae bacterium
AGGCCATCTTTTATGCCATTTTCAGCGATCACGTCCTCCATCACTTTGTGGAGCTTCAGTTTTGCCGCTTCTTCGATATTCTTTTGGTCTTCCTTGCCGGTCGAGGATACAAAGGCTTTTATATCGTATCCCTGCAGGAAGCGTGAAGTCTGAGGTGCACAGTGAAAGAATGTTATCTCAGAAGCTATCTTCTGGGCCAACCTGTAACCTGCTCCTGTAGTACGACGTCCAACCGGGCTGAAATCCACTGCCAAAAGTATTTTCATGATAATGCAGACCTCCTGTAGTTTTTATGCAATATTTATATTGTTGTAGATATTCTAACATTCATTTTATAAATAACCACAGAAGACCTGTCAGGGGAAATGCCTATTTTATTATTTTAAGGGTAAATTCATACAAAAAAACACAGGGTGCTCCGGAATAAATCGTTCGAAGCCCCATTCATGCTTTTACTGCATTTTTAATTCTTAAATGATCAGTCTTTATCCGGCCTGTAGATCATTACAGAGCAAGGTGCATATCGGGCTACCTTTGACGCCGTGCTCCCCACCAGGAGATGTTCGATCATACTGTAGCTTTTATAGCCTACTATGATAAGGTCCGTCTTTTTTTCTTTGGCAAACTTTAAAAGCTCGTCTCCCGGTTCGCCAAAGACAACCTCTTCCTCTATCTCCAAAGACTCAGCGACCCCATTTTCTGCAAAGACGTCCTCCATTATTTTATGAAGCTTCTGCTTTGCCATTTCCCCGATCTTTTTCTGTTCATCTTTTCCGGTTGAAGAGACAAAGGCCTTTATGTCATATCCCTGGAGAAAACGTGCCGTCTGTGGAGCACAATGGAAAAAGGTTATCTCGCTGCCTATCTTCTTTGCGAGCCGATAACCGGCGTGCGCAACTTCCCTTCCCACCGGGCTAAAGTCTACAGCCACAAGAATTTTCATTGTTATCATTACCTCCTGTCGGTCATTGTGGTATTTATGGAACTATAATTATACCTGTTACTACATCTTTGGGTAAATCAATTCAGGAGGATATTACATTGAAGTATTTGTTTGATGCAGTGCTTATCCCGTCAGAGAAGATGGACCGGCATGACTGCAGGCTAGTAGTCGATCTGCTCAGGGCATCTACGCAGATCACAACATTTTTCGACTGCGGCGGCGGCTCGTTGATACCATGCGCAGGAAAAGAAGAAGCGCTCAGAATAAAAGAGGAGATGGGACCTGACTGGATCCTGATGGGTGAGATAGGGGGCATTATGATACCCGGCTTCGACTTTGGGAATTCACCTGTTGAAATAACAAGACGCGGTGCTCCGGAAAACGCCGTCATAACGACTTCAAACGGAACTAAAGCCCTTTTGGCTGCTGCAGAAAACTGTCCCCATGTAAAGGTAGCATGCGCAAGGAATGCCGAAGCAGCTGCATGGGATGCGATCTGCAGCGGGAAACACATCTGTGTGGTAGCCTCCGGCAGAAACGGCAGATTTTCACTCGAAGATACTGTATGCGCAGGAATGATAATTGAAAAGATGCTTGCTCTGTCGCCTTCAAACGGCGGAACAGAAATGGAGCTCACTGACGGCGCAATCACAGCCATGGCGCTCTGGCACCATTTCGGACCTGACCTTGTTTCAGTATGTATGGAATCCGAACATGGGAAAATACTTCAGGAACTTGGTTTTGCGGAGGACATTTTCTTCTGCGGGGAAAACGATTCTTCTGCGGTCGTACCCTATTACAGAAAAGATGGAAAGTACGGATACATTTCAG
>JAAYHA010000203.1 GCA_012727545.1 Synergistaceae bacterium
CGGTGCAAAGATCGCCTTCATCCATCCAAAGGCGACAGGAGGCATTCTGCTCGAACTGAGCGAACGCTAATATATAGTTAAGAAAGACCCCCGTGCTGTATGTTCAGCACGGGAGTCTTTGCTAAAAGTACCGAAAGTTCCAGAACATCAAGGAGGTTAGTAGTAATGGCGGACAAGACGATTGACGAACTGTGCGCGAGTCTCGTAGAAAAACGGGAAAAGGCGGTACAGGGCGGTGGAGCAAAGGCCATTGCCAAACAGCACGAGAAAGGCAAGATGACCGCACGTGAGCGGATCGACGCACTTCTCGACCCCGGAAGCTTCGTGGAGATCGATGAGTTTGTAGAGCATCGCTGCGTAAACTTCGGGCTTCAGGAAACAGTTTTCCTCGGAGACGGAGTGGTAACGGGGTACGGAACCATCGACGGGCGTATCGTATACGTATTCAGCCAGGACTTCACAGTAATGGGCGGTTCACTTGGCGAAATGCATGCGAAAAAGATATGTAAGGTACTCGATCTTGCCCTTACCAACGGAGCTCCCTGCATCGGCATCAACGATTCAGGCGGGGCACGTATCCAGGAAGCGGTAGATGCCCTTTCCGGATATGGAAACATATTCTTTAAGAACGTCAAGGCAAGCGGCGTTATCCCCCAGTTCTCCATAATAGCGGGTCCCTGCGCAGGCGGAGCTGTATACAGCCCGGCGCTTACCGACTTCGTATTTATGGTCGACAAGATCGGTATCATGCACATTACCGGACCTCAGGTCATCAAGGCAGTAACAGGTGAAGACGTTACTTCAGAGCAGATCGGCGGAGCCAGGGCCCACAACGGCACTTCCGGCTGTGCGCACTTCTTCGCTAACAACGAAGCCGAGTGCTACGCTCAGGCAAGAAAAGTGCTCAGCTATCTGCCCAGCAACAACATGGAAGAACCTCCTTTCATTGAAACAGGCGACGATCCGGCACGTATGGATCCCGCTCTTCGTGAAATGGTTCCGACAAATCCGAACAAGGGATATGACGTCCGCGATGTCATCAAAAAGATCGTTGACAACGCAGATTTCTGCGAAGTTCAGGAAATGTATGCACGTAATATCGTTACCGGTTTTGCAAGGGTAGGCGGAAGGTCTATAGGCATTATTGCCAACCAGGCCAAGTTCATGGCAGGATGCCTCGACATCGATGCTTCGGATAAGGCAAGCCGCCACATCCGTATCTGCGATGCTTTCAACATTCCTATCGTGACCTTTGAAGATGTCCCAGGATATCTCCCTGGTCTCAATCAGGAAATGGGCGGCATCATACGCCACGGCGCGAAACTCCTCTATGCATACAGTGAAGCCACAGCACCTAAGATCACTATAGTCCTTCGCAAGGCTTACGGCGGATCTTACCTTGGCATGTGCAGCAAAGATCTCGGAGCAGATGTTGTCCTTGCATGGCCGCAGGCGCAGATAGCAGTTATGGGCGCTGAAGGAGCAGCCAATATCATTTTCCGCAAGGATATTGAAGCAGCAGAGGATAAAGAGGCTATGAGAGCTCAGATGATCGATGAATATAAAGAGGCTTTTGCGAACCCCTACTGTGCGGCAGCAAGAGGTTTTGTTGACAGGGTCATCCTTCCCGAAGAGACAAGGCCGGCTCTTTACCAGGCCTTGATCATGACGGAGTCAAAGTGTGAGCTTCGTCCAAAGCGCAAGCATGGCATCCTGCCTAACTAAGGGGGAGAATTAAATGACTGAGAGTGCAATATCTGCACATTTTACAGGTGTCGGCGGCGGTCTGGTTATGTCAATGATCGCTTTCAGCATCGTCTTCATCGTTATCATGGGACTGATGTTCACAATGATGGCTATGAAGCATGTCTGCAAAGCTATCGACGGATGTAAAAAAGCACCCGCAAGTGCACCGGCAGCGCCATCTGCACCTTCGACACCCGTTGCAAAGGCAGTAGCTGCTCCGGCATCAGAAGATGACGGAGAGCTTATGGCTGTTATTTCAGCAGCGATAGCTGCAATGTGCGGAAGTGCGGCAAGAGTGGTATCTTTTGCTCCTGTAAAAGCTCCTGCGGGTTCCAGCTGGAAGTTTATCGGCAGGGTCCAGAACGCTGAAGGTTTTCAGGATTAACAACTAACTTTTACAAAATATTTGAGGAGGTTTTTCTCTGATGGCACGCAAGTACAGAGTTACAGTAAATGGTAAGGCATACGAC
>JAAYHA010000204.1 GCA_012727545.1 Synergistaceae bacterium
CCGTCGCAGCTTCAGCCTCTTTTGTCCTCTCCTCTACCAGCATATCCAGTTCTTTATTGTCTCTTTCGACCACTTTTTGTGCTTGCTTCAATTTGGCATGGATCTCTATCCTTGCCCTCAGGGATTCAATGTTCATCGGTTTTCTGATGTAATCGACGGCTCCTATTTTGAGTCCCTTGATCTCATTTTCGATCTCATCCGCGTTAGTCAGGACGATCACTCGTATCCTGCTGTATTTTTCATCCGAATTCAACCGCTCGAGCAACTCAAAACCATTCATTTCCGGCATGAACAGATCAAGGATAACAAGATCAATATCGGGGTCTTTATCTATTGCGTTGAGGGCTTCGATACCGTTGGAGGCTTCCTTTACATCAAAATCTATCAGCATATTACTGATGATCATTCTGTCGATCACAGAGTCGTCAACTACAAGTATCCTGGTTTTCATGCAAGCCTCTCCCCTTCATTTCAAAAGAATATTAAAAAGGCTAAACTTCACTATATTATAATGATAAACATATTACTATATATTCAGGCAAAATTAAACTGTTTTTTATACTGGGAGCAAAGTTTATTAACAAATTGAAAGCGGGCGGAGATAGCATCCGCGGCAAGCAATAGGCAAGAGCAGCCGGAGAGGGCTCCGGCAGCAGTTGGCAAGCGTGGGCAAGCAGTTGGCAAGCAATTGTTAAAGGCGGGCGGAGAGTGCAGGTGCGGGGGATTACAGCCTCCGGGCTGCGGTGGATTAAATCATAATGTGGGAATCATAAAATATCGTCTTCCCGGTATGCACCTGAGCCGGGATCCAGGTCCTGATTTTGACCTTTTCCCTCACCGTAGTCCCCGGACTCATTCACCATCGTCTTCCCGGTATGCACCACCCTCCGTCTTCCCGGTATGCCCCACCCTCCGTCTTCCCGGTATGTAGTTGAGCCGGGATCCAGCGTCTTCTGTTTAAGGCCTTGCAAACGCAGTAATACCCTAAAAACAAAGCCACTGGGCCCCCGACAGGAGCACTCGAGGGAGACGATGAGGTGGGGCATACCGGGAGACGATAAAAGAGGTCAAAATCAGAGACAATGGATCCCGGCTCGAAGGCATACCGGGATTGAGTATTGCGCACCCCATGAGCCCTTAGTTCCGCAACAGACGAGCCCAGCGTCACACTTTTCATGAGCCCACTTTAACGCTCTGGATGAGCCCACCCTAACGCTCCTTGCGAACCCATTATTTGGTACTCTTCAGATATGCGCACATAGTGCGTAAATATCTTTAGAGGAGGTCATTTCAGATGACCATGTACAGAGAAATACTCAGACTTCGAGACGAAGGGAAAGTGAGCCAACGGGATATTGCTGCAAGCTGCGGGTGTGCCCACAGCACTGTTAAGAGGGTGCTTGCGCGGAGCAGAGAACTTGGTCTTTCTTTTGAGACAGTAAAGGAGAAGACTGACGAGCAGATCATGAGACTGCTTTTTCCAAAGAAGCTACCACGAAACATCCACCAAGAGCCTGACTACGCAGAAATGCACAGCGAACTCTCCAAGAGCGGTGTCACCATTACCTTGCTTTGGAACGAGTACTGCGACAAGTGTAAGGCTAACGGTCAGATCCCGTACATGCACTCTCAGTTCTGCAAATGTTACCGCAACTACGTGACAGAAAAGAAACTTTCATGGCATGCGGTCCACAAGCCGGGCGAAGTCATGGAGGTAGACTGGGCAGGCACCAAGATGAGCTATAGGGATGAAGTCACAGAGAGTGATATCAAAGCAAGCGTCTTTGTGGCAGTGCTTCCGTTTTCAGGTTATACATACGTGGAAGCTTTCTGCGATGAGAAACAAGCTTCATGGGTACAGGCACATATCAATGCATATAAGTTCTTTGGCGGTGTAACACGCCTTCTGCGTCCGGACAACCTCAGGACAGGAGTAAGCAAGGCAGACAAATACGAACCTGAGATAAACCCGGTATATAGGGAGATGGCCGAGTATTACGGCACATACGTCTCTCCGGCAAGAGTGTTGAAACCAAAAGACAAGGCCACGGTAGAAGGAACTGTCGGCATTATAACAACAAACATAATCGCCGCATTGAGAAACCATCGCTTTAATTCACTTTTCGAAGTCAATAAAGCCATAAAGAAACGGCTTGAGATGTTCAATGCGGCCCCGTTTCAGAAGAAAGAGGGCAGCAGGGAAAGTGTCTTTCTGGAAGAGGAACGTTCTTACCTGCTTGAGCTTCCACGATACGAATACCAGCTTGCGGAGTACAAGGAGGCTACTGTTCAGTGCAACTATCACGTCTGCGTTGACGGCAAAAACTACAGTGTCCCATACACTTACATCGGACATAAGGTAAGGATTCGCCTCACCAGGACAATGGTCGAGATATTCCATAACGGAGAACGGATAGCATCGCATATAAGGAACCACAGCGTAAAAGAAAGGTACGTGACAGAAACAGAGCACATGCCGCAGTCTCACAGGTGCATGGCGGAATGGGACGGGAACCGTTTCCGCTCGTGGGCCGCAAAATACGGGCGCTACACCCTTGAAGTCATAAACGGCTACCTTGAGTCTGGCATAGTAGAACAGCACAGCTACAAGAAGTGCATGGGTCTCCTACAGTTAGAGAAGAAATACTCCGCAGCACAAATAGAGGCTGCGTGCTCAAAGACGCTCTCGTTCTCGAAAACCCCGAGCCTCAAGAGCATAAGGCTGGCATTGCGGTCAACAGCTGCAGCATCACAGCCTGCGGCAAACAGAGAGCAGGAGATGGACAACAGTGCATCCGGCTTCAGACGCGGTTCGGAATATTTCGGAGGCAGGACCAATGATTAACCAAACAACGATGAATCAGCTCCATGAGATGCATCTCTCATACTTAGCGAAAGACATTCGTGAGCGAATAGATGACAAAAGCTTCATGGAACTTAGCTTCGAAGACCAATTGACCATGCTGGTGGACAGAGAGTGGCACAGGAGAAAAAGCAGAAGAATAACGGATCTTACACGCGATGCATCTTTCTGCTACAAAAACGCTTCAGTTACAGACATTGACTACCTTCCGGAGAGGAGCCTTGACAGACGCCTTATAAACGAGCTTGCCTGTTGTGGATACATCGCAAACGGACAGAACGTGATAGTCATGGGAGCCACCGGAGTGGGCAAAACATACCTGGCATGCGCGCTCGGGACAGCCGCCTGCCGGGAACGATATTCAGCAAGATACGCCAGAATCCCCGATCTGCTCGAAGAACTGTCGTTTGCTCATTCAGATGGCTCCTACAGGAACATAATACAACCATATCGCAAAGTCAGGCTCCTGATACTGGATGAATGGCTGCTTCGTCCGTTCAGCGCAGATGCGGCGAAAGAGATATTCGAAATAATGGAATGCAGAAGCGTAGGACGGCTTTCGACCATATTCTGTTCCCAATTCGACACAACAGAATGGCTGGAACGGACCTGCAACGACCTTCTTGGAGAAAGCCTGCTAGACAGAATAGTTCATTGCTCATACAAAATAGTGGTTAGCGGCGAATCCATGAGGAAACGCCGGGGACTTAAGGACTGACAAAAAGACTAAAAACCTTCGCACGGGGAGAACCTTCCCCGTGCGACTAAAGGAAGCGGGCTCACGCCCGACGGAACGGTAGGCTTACGAAAAGCAGAATGGTGGGTTCGCGTTCAGCGGAACAGTGGGCTCATTTCAATGGAATATGCAGCCAGAACTGTCGTTCATGAATACTACAAACGTTTGGCTTCAATTGTTAAGTGTCATTTTTACTCCATAATCACTGTATGGCTCAAACTTCACTTTCTGTAGCGGGTATTTGTCTCCGATGACTGAAACTGATTCATCAAATGC
>JAAYHA010000205.1 GCA_012727545.1 Synergistaceae bacterium
ACAGTAACTACAAAAGAAGAGGGTATCAAGGCGCCTAAGAACTCACTTGACCTGACGAGGTTCATAGAAAGAAAGATCTTCTAAATGGAAGAAGGAAGCCTTTTCGGCCCGGAAAAAGATCATAAAGTTCCAATTTATGAAATTCCGCTGGCTGAACGTATGCGGCCGGACACCCTTGATGATTACGCAGGGCAGGAGCACATCCTCGGTCCGGGAAAACCTCTCCGTATAATGCTTGAAGGGGGCAAAGTCCCCAGCTGTATCCTCTATGGCCCTCCCGGCGTCGGGAAAACGACGCTTGTCCGAATAATGTCAAAAACCACAGGCAGGGAACTGCTTGAAATAAACGCAGTAAGCGCTAAGGTCGAAACCTTGCGCACTCTTGTAGATAAAGCCAAAACATCAAAAAGGATGTCAGGCAGGTCCGCAATAGCATTTGTTGATGAGATATATCACTTCAACACAAAACAGCAGAACGTACTTTTGCCCTCTGTGGAGACAGGCGACATAATACTTGTCGGCACGACCACAGAAAATCCCTGGTTCGAGATAAACAAGACCCTCCTCTCACGCATGGTCGTCTACACGCTTAAACCTCTTGATGAGGAAGACATCGTATCATTGCTTGAAAAAGCGCTTTCTGACAAAGTGCGCGGGCTCGGTATGCTTGAAGTGGCTGCTGACAAGTCAGTCATAGGAAAGCTGGCCTCACTTGCCGGAGGAGATGCGAGACAGGCGCTTACAAGGCTCGAAGCTGCAGCATCATCGGTTGCCCTCGGAGGCGGACGTGAGGTAACACTAAAGATCATCGCAGAAAGCACCGGAATGGCGACCCAGAGGTACGACAGGGTCTCAGATGACCATTACGCGGTCATATCAGCCCTTATAAAAAGCCTCAGGGGATCAGACCCCGATGCCGCCCTCTACTGGCTTGCAAGGATGCTTGCCGCCGGGGACGACCTTCGTTTCATCTGCAGGAGACTCTGCATATTTGCGTCCGAAGATGTAGGGCTTGCAGATCCCATGGCTCTTGTCGTTGCACAGAACGCTGCAGCGGCGGTAGACAGGGTAGGCCTGCCGGAAGCAGATATCATACTGGGGCAGGCAGTTGTCTATCTTGCATCGGCACCAAAGAGCAACAGTTCATACCTCGGCATAAGGGCTGCCATGAAAGCAGTGGAAGAGGGGGACCTTATGGAGGTTCCCTACCATCTGAGAAATGACGGCGAAGGCTATCAATATCCCCATGACTCACCCGGCCACTGGGTGCCTCAGGCATACCTGCCGGAGCAGAGGCGTTTCTACTATCCCGGAAAACTCGGGGCAGAGGCTCGGATCAAAGAGAGGCTGAAGCTCTTCTGGAAAAGGTTTGCAGACGACCCTGCCGATGAACAGGGATCATGATACGATTTTATTGGGACAAAAAAGGGCGGCCGAAGCCGCCCACATTTTTTAACTTCAGTTTTTCTTTTCCCGCTCTTCCTCGTCGACCTTCAGCGAGATCATGTAGATCACATCGGAAAGCCTGTTCAAAAAGGCGTAGCTCTTATCTGTTATCTCTTTTTCCCTGAACAGCGGAGTTGCGGTCCTTTCAGCCCTTCTTGCTATCGTCCTTGCAAGGTGCAGCGCCGCGCCGCAGGAAGAGTCTCCGGGTCTGACGAATATCTGCGCCTCTTGTATCGATGCCGCCACCCTTGAAGATACGTTCTCCAATATCTGAGGATCAGGTTCCGGAAAATCGCATTCAGCAAAGTACGCCATGGCGTTGAAAAGATAATCCTCCAGGAAGAAGATGTCCTCAGCTGTTTTTTGCGAGATGCATGCTGCCCTCGCGAGCCCCAACGCTGCCTGGCATTCATCCAGGGTCCCGTAAAGCTCTACCCTTCTGTCATCTTTTGCCACCCTCGTGCCGTTTCCGAGTGAAGTGGTCCCTTTGTCTCCGCCTTTAGTGGTGATTTTTATATCTGCCATCTTATTCTCCTTCAAGTCCTTCAGTCTTTGTGGCGTATCCCCTGTTCCTCGTCGCCGCATCCGCTGGC
>JAAYHA010000206.1 GCA_012727545.1 Synergistaceae bacterium
AAGATCTCGTGAAGAAAAACATGAATGAAGGCAGACTGACCTTTTCAACAGACATCAAAGAAGGGCTTGAAAACGCCCAGCTCTGCTTCATTGCTGTCGGGACACCACCCTCAAGCGACGGAAGCGCGGACCTTGCACAGGTACTCAACGCACTGGACAGCATAGGCTCGTGCATTGACCACTCATGCTTCATAGTGGTCAAGTCAACAGTGCCGGTAGGCACAGGCACACTTCTCTGGAAGCGCATCAGGGCCCACATGCACGAGAGGGGACTTGAGAAGATCAACCTAGAAGTCCTTTCAAACCCCGAATTCCTAAAGGAAGGGATGGCAATAGAGGACTGTCTGCACCCTGACAGAGTAGTTGTGGGAGCAGTCTCTGAAGAAGCCCGTTCGATAATGCGCGAACTATATGCGCCATTTGTTCCTGAAGACCGTTTGTTCCTTATGGATCCCTCTTCCGCAGAGATAACCAAATACGCAGCAAATGCGATGCTTGCTTCAAGGATCAGCTTCATGAACGAGATAGCTCAGCTCTGCGATAAAATTGGCGCAGATGTCCTCTCCGTAAAGGAAGGAATCGCCTCAGACAGGCGCATCGGAAGCTTTTTTCTGAACGCCGGCTGCGGCTACGGTGGCTCATGCTTCCCTAAAGACGTACAGGCCCTTTGCCATATCGGAGAGGGACAGGGACTTGATATGACAATGGCTTCTGCAATAGACAAAGTAAACCGCAAACAGAAAGAGCTGCTTCAGCTGATGGTAAGGGAAAGGTTCGGCAGCGACATGGAAGGCCTTACCATCGCAGTTATGGGCCTTGCCTTCAAACCTCATACCGACGACATGAGAGAGGCTCCTTCGATCTCTCTGATCAGGGGGCTGATAGATTGCGGTGCTTCAGTGAGGGCCTATGACCCAATAGCCATGGAACAGGCAAACATAATGCTTCCAAAGGACGTCACATTTGCCGACGGCATTGAAAAACTGCTTGAAGGTGCAGACGCGGCAGTTCTGGTGACCGAGTGGCCGGAGTTCAGGTCCCTCGACTGGGACAACCTTGCGCCATTGATGAAGTGCAGGATCGTATTCGACGGCAGGAACCTCTATGCCCCGGCAGAAATGAAGGGCAAGGGCTTTGAGTATTACTGCATAGGAAGGAACTGCAGGCCCCAGATGCAGTTTGACCAGCGCGGCTGCACAAAAAATATAAATAACAAAAAAGGACAGAGATGAGATGACATACCGTTCAAAAGAACTCGGACTCTTTTCAGGCAAGGGATCTTCTTCACGAAGGGCCATCTACAAGGGCTGCGGCTACGATGACGGAGACCTTAGCAAACCGCTGATAGGAATAGTAAACACTGCCAACGACGCGGGCCTCGGGCATGTACATCTTGACAGGCTGGCAAACCGTGTCAGGGCAGGGATCCTCCAGGCCGGAGGGACGCCCTTTGAATTCGGCACGATAGCAACATGCGGCGCGGTGCCGATCGGGATGCCCCACTTCAGGTATGAACTGGTGATAAGGGACGTCATCGCTTCATCGGTAGAGATAATGACGGGGGTGCAGCTCCTTGACGGCCTTGTTCTGCTGGCCTCATGCGACAGCATAATACCGGGCGTACTCATCGGAGGCATAAGGTCCGACGTTCCCTGCATAATGCTCACAGGAGGCCCGCAGGAAGTCTGCAAAAGCGAGGGGCACAGCGTAGTTATGAGCGAGCTGGACCAGCTTGTTTTCGGAGCAGACTACGCAAACGACGAAGCACGCGAAAAGATCAAATACCTGGAAGACCACGTATGCCCCGGACCGGGTGCATGCTCCCTCATGGGTACGGCCAACACAATGCAGATACTGGCCGAAGGCCTTGGCATGGCACTTCCCGGGTCCTCGACAGTTCCTGCTGTATCAGCGGAAAAAGAGAGATACGCAACCCAGACGGGAAGACGGATAGTCGAGCTGGTAAAGGAAAACATCAAGCCGAAAGACATTCTCACAAGGGAGGCGCTCCTCAACGGAGTCATCCTGACCATGGCGCTGGCCGGTTCGACAAACGCAGTGCTGCATCTCCTCAGCATAGCGAGGGAAGTAGGAGTTGAACTTACTCTGGATGATTTTGACAAGCTCTCTGAGACTGTCCCCGTGATCAGCCGAGTGATCCCTACCGGTAAAGCGACCGTGATCGACCTCTACAACGCAGGCGGCGTACCCGCTGTAATGGGCGAGATGAAAGACTTCCTTAACAGGGAGGCCCTCACCGTATCAGGACACTCTGTCGGAGATATCTGCGAGCTGAGGAGGTCATCTGACCACGCTGTGCTCACGACGGCAAAAGAACCGGTCTTCGCAAACGGAGGCATAGCTGTCATCAAAGGCAACCTTTCCCCGAACGGCGCGATATGCAGGACCACAACTATATCTGAGGCGATCAGGGTATTTGAAGGCCCGGCAAGGGTATTCCACTCAGATGAGGAAGCTCATTCCGCTGTCGTCTCAGGCAGGATCAAAAAGGGAGACGTAGTTGTCATACGTTACGAAGGACCAAGAGGAGCACCCGGGATGAGGGAGATGATGATGACTACGGACGCCCTTGTAGGCATCGGAATGGGCCAGGACGTTTTTGTCCTTACCGACGGACGCTTCTCAGGTTTCACCGAGGGCGCGGCTGTAGGCCACATTTCGCCTGAAGCCGCGGCAGGCGGCATCATAGCAGTAGTGGAGGATGAAGACATGATCAGGGTCGACATCCCCGGACGGAGAATAGATCTGCTGCTTCCTGAGGAGACGATAAAAGAGAGGCTTTTGAACTGGAAGCTCCCCCTCAAAAAATCAAAGGGGATCCTTGGCATTTACGCCAAAACGGCCTTGCAGGCCCATCTCGGCGCGATGATAGACGATACGGTCGAAACAGAAGGTCAGGTGACAGGGTAAATGCCCTGTCACCTTTTTTCTATTTATTCTAAAGCTCAAGCATCTTTTCATATTAAATTGCACTTTCTGTTCAAAAAAAGTACTTACAAATAAAACATTTTACAACACGACCAAAGGGGATTAAAATTATCGGGTTGATGCAAACTTTCTGAGAGGGTTTGATAAAATGCAGCTTTTCATTGAACAGCTTCTCAACGGTCTCGCTGCCGGATCCATGTACGCCCTTATCACACTGGGCCTTGCTCTTATATACGGGGTAATGAAAATACTCCATGTTGCTCATGCCTCTGTCTATACAGCCGGAGCATATATGGGACTCTTCATAT
>JAAYHA010000207.1 GCA_012727545.1 Synergistaceae bacterium
AGACTTGAATGTGAGTACAGGGAAAAACTAAAAATAGAGCGTCTTATTAAGACTGCGGGGTTCTATAACAGAAAAAGGTTCTCTGGCTTTTGCGAAACGCGTTTTTTTAGAGCCACCGGATCGCAGTACAGAGAGCCATTGGCGCGCCGAGATCAGAGCCAGCGGCGCGGGGCCGAGAGCCATCGAAGCAAACACAAATATAAAGAGCCACCTGAGTTGAGGAGAAGGCGGCTCTTTGTATTTAACCAACTAAACGTTTGGAAGTATTGCCTCTGATGATAATTTTGTACGCTTGAGCAGCAAGTCTGTCTGTAATTGCCTCAGCAGCTACTGGTATGGGTATCTGGTCAAGCCATTCTGCAGGTTCATACTGGGATGCTATGATCGTTGACTGGTGGCTGTGACGCCGGTCGATGATCCAAAGCAGCAGCTGAGCATCTTCTTCGGTGATGGGGAACAATAGCCATTCGTCGATTATCAGCACACGCACCTTAGTGAATGCCTTACGCACCCGATAGAACGTCTCCATGCTTTTTTCTCTTGCCATTTTTAGTTCATCCAGCAAATCCGACAATTGTATGTATCGAGTGGGCAGAAGGCGTCTGCAGGCGGATTGTCCCAGCGCCTGAGCAAGATAAGACTTTCCTGCTCCGGTGGGACCTATGATGATAATATTTCGGGCATGTGGGATATAGTTGCAGGAAGCCAGTTCCAAGATGAGCTGGCGGTCAAGCTTTCTGTCATCCTCATAACAAATGCTTTCCACACAGGCGGTACTGTTCTGGAATTGGGCTGAATGAATAAGCCTCTGCAGCCGGGTATGCTGGCGTCTGCTGAACTCCCAGTCCACCAGAAGCCCCATCCTCTCCTGGAAGTTCATCTCCTGATAGGAGGGATCTGTTTCTTGCTGGTGAAGGGATTCCGCCATACCTGTAAGCTTCATTAGCTTAAGCTTGTTAAGGGTCTCCTGGCTAATCATTTGCATCGCCTCCGAAGTAAGTTGCTCCTCGCTGGAATCCCCTTTTAACCGATGGATGTTCTTTACGCTTTGTACCTGGTTGTTCTGCAGCATCCATATTTTTCTCGAGGATATTTTTGATCTGTTGGTATGTAGGGGAAAGAGTCCTCGTAAGAATAAGGCAGCAGGCACGTTCAAGCCTTTGGGGTCCGTATTTGTTTTGCAGGTTCAGGAGACCGAAACAGGAACGATAAGCCTGCTGCTCAATGACTGCACGATCCAGAATCGCCTCAACGACCTTTCTGGCAGCATCCCCTGTCTTCTCCGCCCATGAAAGGAAGCGGGACCGGTTCCAGTCTGAAAAGAAAAGTTTATCCGGTGGCATATGTTCCTGTATGGTTGAGTAGTCGGCTTTTCCCCACAGTCTTTTGTGAGACGCGATCCGTTGATGATGATAGAATATTTCTACAGTAGACTGAGTTGCGCGCACATCTGCCTCTTCTCCCAAATACTCAAACGGGACAGAGTAAAACTTGCGTTGGAAGGCAATGTGGCAATTCGGCTGGACTTTGGCCTTTCCCCATTGAGCCATTTCATAAGGGAATTCGGGAAGCGGGAGCATGTATTCCTTTTCTTCGGCAAGATAAGTGGACCAACGGCTTCCGCTTTTCCCGGTCAACGGAGCTTCATTCACCTGTTTCAGAGCAGAACGGATAAGACTTTGCAGATCTGCAAATGATAAGATCTGGACGTTGCGCAGTTTGGCCAGGATCTTCCTTGATGCTATGAGCACACTGTTTTCGACTGACGATTTATCCTTGGGTTTACGGACTCTGGCGGGCAATACAACACTTCCGTAATGACCGGACATCTCCAGATAGGTTTTATTTAACTCCGGCTCATAGAAATTTGGGCGTTTAACGCTTGATTTAAGGTTATCCGGTATAAGTGTTTTCGGAACACCTTCAAAATACTTAAAGGCATTAACGTGTCCCGCTATCCATGAGTGGAGCTTCTCGTCCCGGAAAGGTTCCGCATAAATTAGCTGACTACAGGGAAGGACCGATACAAACAAAGAAGCTTCAGCCATCTTTCCGCTTTCAGGGTCGAAAAAAGCTATTTTTGTACCGGCCCAGTCAACTTCCATTGACAAGGCCGGTTTGTGTTCCAGCCGGATAGTTGCCTTATGGATCCTCGCAAATTTGTGATAATAACGCCGAAATTGAGTCTCCATGTAAAATCGCTCTTCGCCGATACGGCAACTTTCTACGTACTCTTCCCAGAGCAATTTCAACGTTACGTGGGGTTTGGCCAGTTCTGCATGGACATGTTCGAAATCCGGCATCCTGAACGTTGTGTCCCTGACAGAGTCAACGGGCTTCAGCAAAGCAGGGGAAAAAGCTGTGGCGTCAGCTCTGCTGAGGTCCTCAACAGTAAGCCATCCTTGGTTCTTGGCATGCCGGATGAGCAGTGAAACAGTATTTCTTGACACATGATACGTGGTGGCTGCCTGGCGCTGACTTAGTCCGCCATATACAGCCCTGACTATTGTCAAATAATCAGTCATATTTCTACCTCCTGTAGATAAATTCTGCTATGCAGCAGTATTTTCATCTTACAGGAGTTTTAGGAAGGTGGCTCTATGCAGCGCGCAGGCTGGCTCTATTAGAGCGCGCGA
>JAAYHA010000208.1 GCA_012727545.1 Synergistaceae bacterium
ATCATCAGTCTTCGTCCTTTTTGTGGCGTGACATAAGCTCATCAAGCACCTCTTTGAATGAGACCCCTGTAGAGATGCAGGCTACCAGAAGGTGGTAAAGCAGGTCTGCTGCCTCATAGCGGAATCCGTCCCTGTCTCCTGTTGCTGCAGCTATCGCAGTCTCTACACCCTCTTCTCCGACCTTCTGGGCGACCCTTGAGGGGCCTTTTGCGAGGAGTCTTGCAGTATAGCTCTCTTCCGGACTCTCTGATCTTCTTTTGTTCAGATATTGCCATAAACGCCCAAGAAAGGTAGCTTCTGTTGAGTTTTCTTTTCCCCATAGCGAGCGGTAAAAACAGGTCCGTTTTCCGGTATGGCAGGCGGGTCCGGCAGGGTCCACAATGGCAAGCAGGGTGTCCCCGTCACAGTCGATACGAAGTTCGACAACCTTCATCACATTCCCGCTGGTTTCACCCTTTTTCCAAAGCTCTTTTCTGGAACGGCTCCAAAGCGTCAGTTCTCCGGAATCAGCCGTCAGTTTCAGGGCCTCTTCGTTTGCCCATGCTGTCATAAGCACTTCCGCAGTCGTTGAATCCTGTACAACTACCGGAACCAGGCCCTTTTCGTCAAATTTGATAAGGCTCATATCTATAACGGACATGTCCTATTGCTTCCTTCCTGATGCTGCCCAAAGTGCATCTGAGATCGTTATGCCGCCCTCATAAAGGCTTTTGCCTACTATTGCCCCTGCCAATCCGAGAGCTTTCAGGGAAATTATGTCGTTTACAGTCGTAATGCCTCCTGCCGCTACGATGTCATTTTTCCCTTCCGTCAGTTCTTTGTAAAGTTCAGTGTCCGTCCCGGACATCATGCCATCGCGGTCGGTATTAGTTACCAGGAAAATTGAAAAGCCTGTATTCCTGAGCCGGGAGATAGCTTCTTTCGGACCCATATCTGTTTCGCTGAGCCATCCGGAATGTACTACCTTTCCTGCCTTAACATCTATTGCAGGCATCGCAGCAGGTCCGAACTCGCTTGCTATATGACAGGGCATATCGTCATCTTTAAAGAGGAGGCTTCCTATCATTACTCTGTCGGCACCGGCCGACAGGGCGTCTCTTATACTGCCCTCCGAACGGAGTCCGCCACCGTATTGTACGAACATTCCTAGGGAAGCTATCTGTTCAAGCACTTCGAGGTGGCATGGCCTCCCCTCCTTAGCGCCTTCCAGGTCCACGATATGTATATAAGTGCACCCCGCATCAAGAAAGTTTTTTGCAGTTTCAAGCGGAGAGAGTCCATAATCCTTTCTTTTAGAAAAATCTCCCTTTGTCAGACGGACTACATCGCCACCGAAGAGGTCTATCGCTGGGAAAAGTATCACAGCCAGAGCCCCTTCGTGCTTGGTGCCTGATCTGAGGGTGAAAGAGCCTGCCTGAGAGCCATTCCGACCGCTTTGAATACAGCTTCGGCCGCATGGTGCGAGTTATCGGTCTCCAGAAGGGCTATGTGGAGAGTCATGCCCCCCTCTCTGGCAAAACCTCTGAAGAACTCGGGAATGAGTTCCATGTCGAATTCGCCGCATTTTTCTGAGGGGAACGAGCCGGAGAAATAAGAAGCTCCTCTTCCGCTGAAATCAAGAGCCACCCTTGCAAGCGAGCCGTCCATAGGGAGGATGCACCAGCCGTAACGTGCGATGCCGCCCTCTTTCGCGATCTCACGAAGCAGCTGTCCGAGCGTGATCCCGATATCCTCTGTCAGGTGGTGAAAGTCTACCTCGGTGTCGCCTTTTGCTTTTAGGCAGATCCCTATGCAGGCCCTGCTGAACATGAGGTCGACCATGTGGGACAGGAATCCGCAGCCGGTCTCAATTTTTCTCTCTTTGCCCGGAAATTCTAGAGAAACCTCTATATCAGTCTCGTTGGTCTTTCTTTTGACCTCTTTTTTCATGCTCATGCCGCTCCTTTTACATAATTTTCTATGGCATTTACGACTCCGAACATAGAACGCCATCTAAGCTGCACTGATCCCGAACCTGCCACGAGGCGCAGTGAGACAGGAGCCGTCTCCTTGATCACCATCAGCCCGTTGGCTTTTAGGGTGCTGCCGGTCTGGACGATGTCAAAAATGCAGTCGCTCAATCCGAGAGCGGGGGCAAGTTCTACAGAGCCGTTAAGCTTGAGGATCTTTATCTGTACTCCCCATGAGTTGAAAGTGTTCTCAGCTATCCTTGTATATTTTGTTGCGACCTTCAGCCCCATCAGGCTGCAGGTGTTTCCGTTGAATTTTTCTGCCACTCCCTTGGTGCCGGCGACAGCCATAAAACATTTTCCACGTTCTGTATCCAGCAGTTCCACGAGAGATATGCCAGATTCCTCCACAACGTCATTTCCTGCGATAGCAAGGTCCGCAGCTCCGTAGTGCACCATTGCCGGAACGTCTGAGGGTTTTGAAAGCAGATAACGAAAACTTCCTTCGTCAATGACGAGGTTTCTTCCACGATTTTTAAGTTTTTCGACAGGAAGCCCGGACCCTTCCAATATTTCTATACAGTCTTCAAACGAACGCCCCGTGGGCAGAGCAAAAGTCAGCATGATAGTACCTCCCTGTCAAAATCTGCCAGATCTGTAATTTGTCCCGTGAGCAGATTTGTTACCTGCTTCGATGAAAAATCGGCCCAATATCTATACTTACGCAGGCCGGCGATATTGATCGACTCGTTTTTATCTGCAGTCCAGCTCAATTCGAAGGATATTCCTTTTTTGTACAATCCATCAGCATACCGCAGTCCTTCAGCAGGATCGCTGCATCCGCACCAGAGCATGATCTTTGGAGAAGGGGAGCCATCAACACAATGATCGGCAAGCTCCTTGATATTAAGTGCGAAGCCGGAAGCCTCTCCTTCCATCCCGACCTTTGCCAGCAGTCCGTCATATCTGCCGCCGCCACCCAAAAGTGAGGCAGTGACAGAAGAATAGGCGTTGAATATTGGGCCGCTGTAGTAGCCGAGGTCACGGATGAAACCGAGATCGATCCGGATCCTCTCAGAGTATCCGAGCTTGCAGAGGGAATCACACAGTTTTTTGAGCGGCATGAGGACAGAGGTATCTTCCATCATCAGCATTGCCTCACCTATGACGGAACAATCACCTTTCAGTAAGGGCAGTGCTCTGAGCAGTTTCTTCTTTTTCTCATCTGTCTCTGTATCGTCGAGGATCTTTGAATATGTTGTGTATCCCCCATCCTGGAGGGCGCTTATCAACAGTTCCGTGCTTTTTTCCGGGAGACCTTCAAAAAGCCTTCCGATGACTGACATGTCACCAATGACAACGATAGATTTTTCTATCGAAAGTTCATCCAGTGTCCTAAACAGGAGAGATATGACCTCCGCATCGGTCCCGGAACCTTCCCAACCGATCAGCTCTATGCCCACCTGGTTTTCTTCAAGATTGCTTTTTGGAGGTGCAGGGACCGAAAAGACCCTGTCTGCATAACAAAGCCTCAATGGCCGCTCATTTTCTTCATAATGGCTGCTCAGATATGCAACAGCCGAAAGGGTAAGATCTCCCCTCAGCACACATGGCTCTCCGAAGGGAGAGTTGAGCGCTATCAGGCGCCTGGCTCTTGATTTCGAAAGTTTGTCCCAGACGTCCTCCACAAGCTGAAGTTCAGATGGACTGAATGGCCTGTACCCATACGTTGAGAAAATTTTGAGAGCCTTATTGCGGCAGTACTCAAGCCTTGCCGCTGCCGGCCCTCCTATGTTGCTGCAGCCTTTGGGATTTCTGTTCATGTCAACTCTCCGTTTCCTCCTGCAGATGTGATAAAGTAAAATCATAACGGCAGTTATGATGATTATTCTTGTTATCACTTTACTTAGTTAAACTGATAGCTTGATAGTTTTACAAACGGGCTATATAATAACACTCGTTTGTCTCTTTTGCAAATATTGGAGGAATAATTTATGAAAATCGATTTTGTCCCTGACGCATTCATATTTGATGTTGACGGGGTTTTGCTAAATGTTGAGAGATCCTTTCCTGAGGTCATCCGCCAGGGTATACAGAAGGGGTGGGAATCTGTCTGCAGAGGGATAACTGATTCTGTCGGATACACTTCCGAACACGAAAGAATATTTAAGAGGCACGGAGCCTTCAACGATGATTACGACATCGCATGGACGATGCTTTCCATAGCAGCCTTCAGCGGTAAAAAAGATCTCTCATCTGCACTGCCTTCACCACAGATGCTAAGCGAGGAACTCGGAACTTTCAGCGCAGATGTAATATCATGGATAAGTGCCAGGTACGGTACTCCTGTACCAAGAGATGCCGTAAGGAAAATTTGTGCGGAACTTTACTTCGGGACTGAACAGGCACCCGGCCTTTACAGGCTCGAGATACCGATGCTGAGTTTACACTGGGAAGACTTGCCGCTTACGGTAGGTGTTTATACCGGAAGAAACCTCCCTGAATGGGAGCTTGCAAAAAAAGCCTTGGGGTGGCAGGATTTCCCTGATGACAGGATAATACACAGCGATACAGGTATTCACAAACCATCACCGGAGGGACTGGAACTGCTTTCAAAGAGGCTTGGCTGCACCGATCCGGTATTTTTCGGTGATACCGGCAGCGATATGAAAGCACAGGCAGCATTCGGAAAAGGCCATTTCGTAGCTATAGGGGAACTTCTTCCGGAAGCAGACTATATCTATGACCACACCGAAAGCGCCGTGAAAGAAATAATTTCCCTCATTGAGGAGGAGTAAGAGATGGATAAAAAAGAGCTTTTCTACAGCATCGCACGTCCGAATATAAGAGATATGGAAGAGTATGATCCAGGGCCCGTATTGCCGGAACTTGTCCGTATCTCATCGAACGAAAACAACCTCGGAGTCTCAGGAAAGGCGATCGAGGCAATAAAAAATGCTGTTTCAGAATGCAACCGGTACGGTGACAGCAGATGTGACAGATTGAGGGAGAAACTTGGCCGCAAGCATGGCATGACTGCTGATCAGTTCGTGATAGGCAACGGTCTTGACGGAGTATTTACGATGCTTGGCCGTGCTTTCATCGAACCGGGGGACGAGGTGGTCTGCGGGGAGCTTACATTCTCTGTATACGCCGAGATGGCTGAGATAATGGGAGGCAAAGCTGTAAAGGTCCCTATGACAGATAATATGGAACTGGACACAGACGGATTTATCGATGCTGTGACAGGGAAGACCAGAATGGTAGTCTTCTGCAATCCCAACAATCCGACGGGAACGGGCACAGGCATAAATGATATCAGGAAAATGCTTGATGCCATCCCCGAAAAGGTGCTGTTTGTCCTTGACGAGGCATATATAGAATTTGCCGATGAAAATACAGCTGACGGACTGACACTTCTTAATGAATATCCGAACCTTATGGTCTGCAGGACTTTTTCAAAAGTATACGGGCTGGCGGGTCTCAGGGTAGGATGGATAGCAGGGGACGCAGAACTGATGAAATACCTTTACAAGGTCAGGGAACCTTATGTAGTGTCAGTTCCCGCCGCGGCAGGAGCAGAAGCAGCGCTTGAAGACATCGTGTTTTTGACTGAAAGCATTGAGATGGCAAAAAATGAGAAAAAGAGGTTTTATGATTTCTTCAGTACGAATGACATAAAGTTCATCCCCTCACAGACCAACTTTATCCTTCTTCCGCTTGGGGATGCATCTGTCCGGCTGAGGGACGGCCTCCTTGAAGAGGGCATCATTGTCCGCCTGCTGCGTTTCCGGGGCAAGGGGATAATAAGGATAACCATAGGACTTCCCGAGGAGAATACCCTGCTGATGGAAAAATTCATGGGGGTATACGAGGCAGCAGAATAGGACAAAGGGTTGACAATTATTCAAAAGGTGAATA
>JAAYHA010000209.1 GCA_012727545.1 Synergistaceae bacterium
CGTTTTGAGAAGACTCTTATCGAACATGCCCTCGAATCTGATGATTTTCAGTCATGGGCAGAAAATCTCCTTACACGTGACGAAGCATTGATGCTGGTATCGGGATTGCTTGCAAAAGCATACGGAGACCAGCCCTCCGGATATTCAATAAAGGCTGATGTCGAAGCTGAGATGAACAGAGAAAAATCAAGAAATGACAAAGGCCGCCAGGGATCAGTTCCCTCAGGAAAAAGGCCTTCGGAAGGAAGAAGAGAGAGCTCTGCAAGACCCAATATGGGCGGAGGGCTTATCGTTCAGTTCTCTGAAGGAAAATCAGACGGCTGGGAAGTCGGGGCACTTCTTGGACTTATGTGCAGGTGCATCGGAGTAGGAAGGGAAGATGTCGGAAACATCAAGCTTCGCGACAACAGCGCTTCCATCGAGCTTTCTCAGAGGGGAGCCGCCCTTTTTGAATCCAGAAAGGACCGCTTGCAGAAGGAGGGGCTGACCGTAACTTCTGCCAGAAAGATCGAATCACGCCCCCACGACTACCATGACCATAAAGACGGAGGCAAGCCAAGATCAGACAGCAGAGGATCCCACCGCGACCGCAGACCTTCAGGAACAAGAGAAAGAGATTCCGACCGTCCGAAGAGGCGCAGAATAACAAAATAAGAAACCATTAACTTAATGTGACCACAGGCGCCCGTCAAAAACTCATTTTTGGGTTTTTTGACGGGCGCTTTTATTTTTATTGTGATATACTTTCACATCATCACTTAAACTTACAAAAAACTTTTTTTTAACGATAGAGGAGGCATCGCAATGATACACAACTTAGCATTGGCAGGCTGCGGAAATGTAGGGACCGCGCTTCTCGAGATACTTAACGAAAAGCGTGCCGAGCTGTCAGAGAGACATGGCTTTAATTTCAGGGTCACACTTATAACAGACCTTATGAAAGGTACAGTCCTGGAACCTGAAGGGCTTGATCTGGAAAAAGTTTTAAAAGACCTCAAAGAGAGCAACAGCCTGGACTCTTTCCCAAAAGCACAGGGAGCTTTCGGAGAGCTTCTTGAAAGATCCCGTTCAACTATGATGGCGGAAGCTACACCGACCAACCTCAAGACAGGCGAACCCGGCCTTACTCACATTAGGACGGCACTCTCCAGAGGCATACATGTCACCACAACGAACAAGGGACCTGTTTCTGTGGCCTTTGATGAGCTAACGACACTGGCAAAGAGCTGCGGCGCGAAATTCAGGTACGAAGGAGTCGTAATGAGCGGTACTCCTTTACTGCAGATGCTCCAATACGGAATGGCAGGATGTACTGTCCAGAAAATTGAAGGAATACTAAACGGAACAACTAACTTTATTCTTACAAAAATGAACGAGAGCGGATCTTCCTATGCAGACGCACTGGATGAGGCAACATCCCTCGGTTACGCAGAGGCAGACCCTTCCGGAGACGTTGAAGGATGGGACGCCGCAGGAAAAGTTTCAATCCTTGCAAAGGTCATCTTCGGGAAGAATATCCCCGTTTCAGAGGTCGACCGTCAGGGCATAACCTGTGTAACTCCGGAAAAGATAAAAGAGGCCAGTGAAAATGGTTATGCAGTCAAACTGATCGCAGGGTTGAACATGCTTAACGGAATACCTTACGCATACGTTACACCAAAGGAGATCCCCCTCTCTCACCCCCTTGCTTCCATAAAAGGGGCTACCAATGCTGTTTCGATAACTACCGACAACCTTGGAGAGGTGACGCTTATAGGTCCCGGTGCAGGACGGCGTGAGACAGGCCAGGCACTTTTAGTCGACCTGATAGCAATGTGCAAAGACTAAGCAGAGCAGATAATTTCCCTGGCTGAATACTAAAAAAGAGAGGGTCCCTCACGAGGGGCCCTCTCTCTTTAGTTTGTATCATATGATGGATCGAATAATAATGCTTACTTCCTGAGTTCACCCGACTTGAGCTTGGCATCAAAGTCGGCAGTGAGTCGTCTCAGCTCCTTCGTCAGCAGAAGGAGTCCAACAAGGTTGGGGATCGCCATAAGGCCGTTCAGCGTGTCAGAAAGGTCCCAAAGGTTTGTAAGGATCTCTGCTCCGCCCCATCCGCCAAGAACTACGAG
>JAAYHA010000210.1 GCA_012727545.1 Synergistaceae bacterium
AGAAAGAGTATTGGCCGTCGAAGAATTTTTCAAAAAGACAGGCATCAAATATAACATTCCCGAAAACATGATACGCGAGCTGTGGCTGAAGTTCATGCTCAACGTCGGAGCCAACCAGGTCACTGCACTTTTAAGGTGCGGCTACGGAGCTTTAAAGGATTCCCCGGCAGTCAGGGATCTCGTCTCATCAGCAATGCGCGAGGCGGTTGCGGTCGCAAACGCTGAAAACATAGATCTTAACGAAAGTGACATCAAGCATTGCATTGACACTTTGAGCTCCCTGACACCTACCGGTAAGACCTCAATGCTGCAGGATGTGGAGGCAAGAAGAAAGACCGAGGTCGAGGCCTTCGGAGGAACTGTCTGCAGCCTTGCAAAAAAGCACGGCATAGAGGTTCCTGTAAATGAAGCACTGGTAAAATTTCTAAAAGCTCTGGAAGAGACTTTCAATATTTGCTGCTGAAGAAAGACATCCGCAGGCAACCCGTAAAGATACAAAAGGCCGCTTCCCCGGGGAAGCGGCCTTTGTAATTAATGTTCGTAAGGTCAGCTAAAGCTTAGAGGAAGAAACCTTTCAGCTTAAGGCCGTCTGCAACGCGCTTGATGGCAACAAGGAATGCTGCGCGGCGCATCTTTACGCTGTGTTCCTGTGAATAATCCCATACTCTCTTGAAGTTGTCCTTCATGATCGGTACGAGGCGGTTGTTGTACTCTTCCTCTGTCCAGAAGAAGCCGGCGAGGTCCTGTACCCATTCAAAGTATGAACCGATAACTCCGCCGCTGTTGGCGAGGAAGTCAGGAACTACGATTATGCCGCGCTTGTCAAGGATAACGTCACCGTCGGGCCTTACAGGTCCGTTTGCGCCTTCGACGATGTATGTGCACTTGAGTTTGTCGGCATTCTTCTCACTGATGACGCCTTCGAGGGCGCAGGGTGAAAGAACGAGGCATTCCTGCTCAAGTATCTCTTCGCCGCTCATCTTAACGAGTCCGGGCTGTGTGTAACCATCAAGGATACGCTTGGGATGTGCTTCAACGTGAGCCTTGGCTGCTACAACATCAATTCCGTCCTTGCAGTAGTAGCCACCGGTGATATCACTGATACCGACTATTTTTGCTCCTGCTTCCTGAAGGAAGAGTGCGTTGTATTTTCCGACGTTGCCGAAGCCCTGTACGATGATCGTTGCTGTCTTGGGGTCTACTTTCTGTGTTTTGAGAAGTTCAAGGGCACATGTTGCAACGCCGAGTCCGGTCGCTGCCGTGCGGCCCTTTGATCCCCAGTAAGCAATGGGTTTGCCTGTTACTACGCCGGGCTCAAGTTTGCCGCGAAGTTTTGAAATGGTGTCCATGATCCAGACCATTTCAGGGCCGCCGGTGTTAACGTCAGGTGCGGGAACGTCTGTCCAGTCGCCGATGAAGGGGGCGATGCGGGCTGCAAAAGTACGTGTCATCATTTCACGCTCACGCGGTGAGAGTTCGAAAGGATCTACCGAGATGCCGCCTTTACCTCCGCCGTATGGGATACCTGCAAGTGAACACTTCCATGTCATAAGGCTTGCGAGAGCTTCGCATTCTTCGAGGTTGACATCGGGGTGGAAACGAAGTCCGCCCTTTGCCGGTCCGCAGACTGTGGAATGCTGCACGCGGTAACCTTCAAAAACTCTTACTGAACCGTCGTCCATAACTACAGGGACGGAGACACAGACAGCTCTTTCGGGACGGCTGAGAACTTCTACCAGACCCTCGTCAAGGTTCATTTCTTCTGCTGCTGCGTAGAAGTTCTCCAGTGCTGTTGCGAGAAGAACGTTCTTGGAAGTACGTTTCTGTACGGCCATACAAAAAACCTCCTTGGATTTTTCGCCCAAACGGGCATTTACTTTAAGATATCTGTCCCAAAATCGGGACAATTCTTACACACACTATCAATTGTATTCCTCTTCCTGATTTGAGTAAAGGGGGGAAAAGACTACTCCTGCCGGAATTGAATGAATAAAACATCAAAACAAAACAATTTATGCTTCTGACTTAGAGAAAAAAGGCGCAATGTCCTTTTATGTGAAAAACTCCC
>JAAYHA010000211.1 GCA_012727545.1 Synergistaceae bacterium
ATGGCATGACAATATGTGCGCCATGGCTGACGACGAGCTTTGCCAGAGTCTTGCCCCTGTCCTTAAGGTCATCGAGTTCTGCAAAGAGCGTTTCAGGGTCGATCACTACTCCGTTTCCGATCACACAAACTTTGCCGGGGTAGAGGATGCCGGAAGGGAGTAAGTGAAAGACATACTTTTCGTCCTCAACTACCACGGTATGTCCTGCGTTTGCTCCGCCCTGGTAACGGACTACTACGCCTGACTTGCCTGCAAGAGCGTCTACTACGCGCCCCTTGCCCTCGTCTCCCCACTGAACGCCAACAATTACATCGGTACGACCTTTCATGCCTGACCCCTCTTTGCGGATATTTAACGAATTAAAATTCAAATATCCTTACATTAAATTTGAGTTACAACATATTGTACTATACATAACATACGTTTATCAATAATTATATTATTTGTTGTCCTTATCAACGATCAGGAGCTTTTCTGATCTTGTCAGGGACTTGATCTCTGCCTCGCGCGACATAGCCGCTTCCTTTGTCCCGAACTCCTCTTTAAAGATCATCTCGACAGGCCTCCTGCCTCTTGTGTACTTTGAAGCTGTACCCCGGTTATGCGAAGCAAGCCGTTTCTCCGTGTCGTTGGTCCATCCTGTGTACAGGGAACCGTCTGAGCACCGCAGGATGTACACCCATGCCTTCATATCGAATAACTTTCCTGAGGCCCTTCCTCCTGCTGTATCATGATGGAAATGCCAAGCCATCTCATGATCGCTTCAAAAAGCCTTTCAACGCTGAATTCTTCTGATCCGATGAAATCGTGCCACATCCTTGCAAAATTTGAGAAAATGGAGATATTGTCCAGGGCGTCGTAGGACCCGGTGATTTTTGCAAGAAAAGTCCCCCACGCTTTGAGCACGGACAAAAATGTCTCAAAGCTCGTATCTTCGCTGTCAGATGCGCATGCAAAAGAGGGCAGCACGCATGTCAGGCAAAGCAATGTGAGCATAAATACCGCTACGATCTTATTCTTTTTCAAAATATATCCCCTCTTAAACAATGAAATGAGCAAAAAAACAAAGAGGCTCCCTCCGGCGGCGTCAAGCCGGCCTGCAAAGAGCCTCCCCTGATATCTCTTTGTTAGGGTCTTTATTCCACCGTCACAGACTTGGCAAGGTTTCTTGGCATGTCTATGTCACAGCCGCGCTGCCTTGCGATGTAGTACGCAAAAAGCTGGAGCGGCACGACTGCAATAAAGGGAAACAGCTCCGGCTCGGTGTCGGGAGTGAATATTACATTCTTTGAATAGTGTCCGATCTCTGTGTCTCCCTCTGTTGCAAGAGCTATTATCGGTGAGTTCCTTGCCATCGATTCTTCGATGTTGGAAATGGTCTTTTCCCAAAGGTCATTTTTGGGAACAAGCGCGACCACGGGGAGTTCTTTGTCAAGGAGCGCGATAGGTCCGTGCTTCATCTCCCCTGCCGGGTAGGCCTCGGCGTGCAGGTAGGAGATCTCCTTCAGTTTTAGCGCTCCCTCCAGTGCAGGAGGATAGGCCAGACCCCTTCCAATAAAGAAGAAGCCCCTTGCGTCAGCGAAATTTCTGGCAACAGCCTCTATTTCTTTCTCTTTTTCCAAAATTGAAGCGAGTTTTGCAGGAATGTCCATCAGTGCCGAAACTATCCTTTGTTCAGTTTTCTGTTCAAGGTCATTTTTCATTTTTGAAAGGTAGAGACCCAGTAGGGTAAGTACCGTTATCTGTGCCATGAACGTCTTTGTCGCAGCCACTCCTATTTCGGGCCCGGCCGGCGTTATCAGTGCTTCACCAACCTCACGGTGGATAGTCGATCCCCGTACATTTGTGACCACGATGCATTTTGCTCCCCTTGCTTTGGCAAGCCTTGCCGCATGCAGTGTGTCCGCCGTTTCTCCTGACTGGGATACGAATACAACGAGAGTGTCGGGTCCGATGGGGATATTCCTGTAGCGGTATTCCGATGCTACTTCGGTCCTTATCTCGAAGTTCCCGACCTCCTCCATTATGCGCGCTGCGACCATCGTCGCATAATGGGAGGTGCCGCAGGCAACAAAATGGATCTTTTTCCATCCTGATATTTGTTCCGGTGTCCAATCCAGCTCATGGCTCAGGTCCACCCTGTTGGATGCGACCCTTCCAAGAAGAGTATGAGTAACCACTTCAGGCTGCTCATGTATCTCCTTCAGCATAAAGTGTGGGTAATTTCCCCTGCTTGTCATGGCAGCTTCCCAGTCCAGATGCATGGATTCCTTTTCGTGCGGGTTTCCGTCGAAATCGTAGAAAATGCAGCCGCCTTTTGATATCATGGCGATCTCATCATCGTCCATGAACCAGACATCCCTGGTGAATTCCAGCAGTGCGGTCGGGTCGGAAGCGCAGAAACCCTCTTCTCCTGCATGCCCGACCACCAGCGGCGAACCTTTTCTCGCCACCCATATTTCGTTTGGCTTATCATGGAACATTATAACAAGGGCGAAAGCGCCTCTTATTCTCTTTGTAAGTTTGACTATGGCTTCCTTCGGTTCTCCGCTGTATACCGAGGCAAGGTACTGGACCGCTGATTCAGTGTCTGTTTCAGTGTGGAATTTTATCCCCTCAGCTTCAAGGTCAGCCCTGATCTCTCTGGCATTTTCTATGATGCCGTTGTGGACCAGGACTACCTTGTTGTCGCTGCTCATATGAGGATGGGCGTTGTTTTCTGTCACTCCGCCGTGTGTCGCCCATCTGGTGTGGCCAATGCCGAAATCTCCGTTGAAATGTTCTTTTGCGACTTTTTCAGCCAGCTGGTGGACTCTTCCTGTAGTACGGAGTTCATGGATGACACCATCTTTTATAACGGCGATTCCAGCAGAGTCATAGCCTCTGTATTCATGCTTTGCCAGCCCTTCCAGGATAACCTTAGTTGTCTCTCTCTCTCCAATATATCCCATGATGCCGCACATATATATCATCCTCTCACGCTGATCATTTGCAGCAGACAAAAACAGACGTTTGCTGCAACGCCATATCATTCTACATTATTTTCACTTAAACAGGAATCTGTTTGGTAAACAGGGGGACCGACGGTCTAAATCCAGCGGACGTCTTCCGGCGAAAAGGAGAGAATCACTTCTGACGCAGGGGAGATCTGTACCTCTTTTATCTTTTCGACCGGCATCCTTGATTTAAGGATAATGTCTCCCGCCTGATCGGAAACGAGGGCTGATCCGGTCGCTCTCTCAAGCGCCATGCTTGTGACCGTACCCCTGAGCCTGTTAGCTCGTGAAGAGTCGATCTCGCGATCCGTGATAAGTTCGATATCCGAAGGGTTTACCACTGCAGCGTGAAGTTCTGCCTCTTCCTTTACGAGGGCATGGATCTTCTGTCCGTCGGTCAGTGTTCTGACTACGCTTCCGTTCTCCCTGATCCATGGTCCGTGTATCAGGTTTTCGGTCCCGTGTCCGACTATCTTCCCGCGGAAAAGGCTTATTATGTCAGTAGACACCTCAGTAAGCCAGGCAAGGTCGTGAGTGGCCACTATCACCGTTGTGCCCCACTCTTTCCATGCAGAGACAGCAGCTTCCTTCACAAGCAGTGCACTCGATTCGTCAACGTTTGCGGTAGGTTCGTCAAGGATAAGTACTTTGGGATGGAGCGCCAGCCTTGCAG
>JAAYHA010000020.1 GCA_012727545.1 Synergistaceae bacterium
AAGCTGCCATTTTCTACGTTGCATCCGGATACTACGCTCCCGTCTTCAAAGAGTATAGCCGCCCCTACCGGGAAAGAGGAATAAGGTACATATGCGAATTCCGCTGCCCTCTTTGCTTCGATCAAAAGGGACTTTGCGTCGAACCCTCTATCATCAGGATCTTTCATATCCGGCACCTTCTTTCTTAAAAAACTGTTCGACCATCCTATCCTGTTCCGCCCACATCTTACTTTCCGAATCTTTATCATAATGATCGTACCCAATAAGGTGCAGGAGGCCATGAGACATTACCAGTACAAGTTCTTCAATAAAAGTTTTATCGTTTTCACATGCATTCTGCAAAATTATATCAGGACAGATAACTATATCGCCCAGTGGCAGGCATACCCAATCAGATGGAGGTGTGAAGCCCGAATCTTCTTCCCACAATGGAAAGGAGAGAATATCAGTCGGCGAATCGATATCCCTGTAGCTCAGATTCAGTTCCCTCATCCTCTCGGACCCGACAATGGAAAGAGAGATATCCGCACATCCGCACTCCTTCGGGAAAGACTCCTCATTATTTAGAACTGATGCATAAAGCGATTCCATCGTCTTCAGGAAATCATCTGCCTCAGCATTGACCATATCTATTATAAGTTCTTTTCCCTCAGCGTTTATCCTTGTTATCATTTGGCCCCCGGCTGTCCTCTCTTTTCAGCAGCAGCTCGTATTGACTCAGATATCTCTTTTACTTCCCGTGAATGGTATGTCGACCTAAGTATTTCAATGAAAGAAGATTCTATCACTGCCATCTCCCTCATAGTAAAGTCAACGTCCCTCAGCTGTCCCGAATCGATCTTCTGTTTTGTGACATTTTGTACAAGAAGCCTGAGATCACGTATATTGTCGAAAGATTTATTTTTTGCCTTGACAGCAGCCTCAACAGAATCTGCAAGCATAACAAGTGCTGTCTCCCTTGACTGCGGGCTTGGCCCCGGATACCTGAACTGTTCCTCCGTGGTGTTTTCGTCAAGGGCAAGAGCCTTTTCGTAAAAATACTTCTGGACTGTTGTTCCGTGATGCTCGGCAATAAATCTTCTGATGGTCTTTGGAAGCTTCGTCTCTTCAGCTATCTCCAGACCGTCGCGTACATGAGAAATAAGTACTAGCCCTGAAAGTGAGGGAGAAAGTTCATCGTGAATATTTTCTCCGCTCATTTGATTTTCAACAAAATATTTGGGATTTTTTAATTTCCCTATGTCATGGTAATAAGCTCCTGCCTTTACCAGCAGTCCATTCATCATAAGCTTGTCAGCGGCTGCTTCGGCAAGGGTGCCGACCATCAAAGTGTGGTGATATGTCCCCGGCGCTTCTATCTGAAGCCTTTTGAGGAGTGGCTGCGACGGATGGCTGAGTTCGAGGAGCCGCAGCGGAGAGATAACATCAAAAAGGTTTTCCCAGATCGGCAGAAGAGCAATGACAACAGTACTCCAAAAAAGGCTGAACACAATGGAAAGAATAGGAAGCTGATAAGTATAAAACAACCCAAGTCCCCAGTGTAC
>JAAYHA010000212.1 GCA_012727545.1 Synergistaceae bacterium
AAAAGCGAGCCTTTTCCGTCATAGACGGGAGTACCTACAGATACTGTAAGGTCATCCATTACAAAATGCTTATAAAGAGGAGAGAAAGATGTTTTGTTGTTCTCTTTTGCAACTTTGTACCATGGTCTGGTGCGGGGGTCGAAGCGCCCTGTTTCAACAACAAGGTCGCCTGCGGTCATATCTTCCCTGACTTTATAATATCTTGATTTACCGCCCGTTTCTGAATTGTTTTTCATTATTTCAACAACATTGTCTTTGTTTCTTCGCGCACCGTAATATTCGCCTTTTTCAGTGCCCAAACTGATGCTGTATATAGGAGTGCTTCCATGTCTACTTAGGAGACCAACAAAAAACTTGTCTCTGACTGTTTCATTATTAAAATCCATCACGCCGTTTTTGATCTGCTGTTCTGTTAGTTCGTTAATGTACTGAGGCAGTTTTATAAGTCCGTCAAACTCGATGGATATCGTTTGGTTCATGTCTTTTGCTATGGTGGAAAGTATTTCATCAGAGGTTCTGATCCAGTTCGAGAAAAGAACGTAGAAAACGATGGCAAAGGTTACGAGTGTTGTTGTAATGTATATTGTCATTATATTTCTCTTGATCGAACTACGATCCAGGAATTTCACAGCAGACCACCCCATTTTCAGTAATATAAAATAAATATTGATTACTCAACTTTCCCACCCCTTGCTAATAGTGGATTCAATACCTCTGATTTTCGTCTCCTCTGCATGTTGTTTAACATAGGACCAGTGGCTCTAAATTATTGGAGTCACTGGATTCCCGCTCAAAAGCATGCGGGAAAGACGGTGGGCTAGTTGAGTTAAATATGAAAAACCTTACAAATATTGAAAGCATGATGTCGGTAGTTGAGCTGTATTGTGCTGATGCAAAATAAATTTCAGAAAACCTGGCAACAACGATACATTTTACAATATCTACCTTGCATTGAATATAGTATGATCAGCATTTTTTTAGCAATTAATTTTATGTCTGACAATATGTTATTTCACTGTCATGAAAAATATAAAAATGCCAGGTACAGTCTGACCCTGGCATTTTTATATTTTGTTGTACTATGGGATTTGTTCGGCTGCCTGATGTTTTTTCGGTAATTTAAAAGAATTTTATTTTCCGCACTCATCGTGGTGCGAATGCTCATGGCAGACTGAACCTGTAGATTTAAGTTCTCCGGCAAGATATGATTTTGCTGCTTCTTCTGAAGGGCCTGCCGCACCGATTATGACCTCTATGTTGTGCTGATTGAAGATGTCTATTGCTCCCCCGCCCATTCCACCAGAGATAATTACATTTACACCCATATCATTCAAATAATTAGGCAGGAATCCCGGCTTATGCCCGGGATTCGGCACGGACTCGGTTCCTACGATCTTGTTATCTTCAGCGTTGAATACCATAAAGTTCTCGCAATGTCCGAAATGTCCTGTAACCATACCTTTTTCACTTGCTACTGCAATTTTCATAATTACTCATTCCTCCAAAATTTCAATTTTTGGGACACGATATCCTGAATGTCAAATTATCTCAAATACACTTCCTGCGGAAATTTTGTGGAGCATCTGTCCCATAGTTCTTTTAAGGATATTGTAAGCTTCGTCTCCGGTGCAGTGTCCGGTGTAATATTCTGCAGCTGAATCAAGCAGATACCTTCCTACTTCAAAGACTGTTATCGGATCTTCGCTTTTTTTCGAAGAATGGCTGTAGAGATGGAATCCGCCAATAACATGCGTGGGCAGTCCTCCGTATTTATTTACATAATGCTCAAGTATGTTTACGATCCCGTTGTGAGCGCATCCTGAAAGGAGTACGGTATTGCCTTCTTCTCTGATGATGAGATTCTGTTCATGTCTGAAGACATCCGTTGCTGATTTTTCATCCCCTTCATCTCTCATATAAAGTGAAGAGTTGCATGAGGGAGACAAAATTTTTTGCTGAACACCGGAAAAGATCTCAAGTTCTTCTTCTATTTTTACATCTCCGTCAATAAATATAAATCTTTCCTGAGGAAGCAGCTTTTTGTCCAGTCCTATGTACTTCTCAATACCCTCCTTAACTGAATAGTAATTTCCAAAGGCAAATTTATTTAAATATACCAATGCTTTATTGTTAGCTTCAAGAAATGCAGGCAGTCCTCCTCCATGGTCGTAGTGTCCGTGAGATATTATTACTTTGTCTACCGACGATATATCTATCCCGAGTTTCTTGGCATTCTCAAGAAAGATCGAACCGGCTCCGGTGTCAAAGAGGATGCTCTCTCTCTTTGTTTTTACGTGGATCGACAACCCATGCTCACTTTTTATCTCAGGTGAAATTGATGTATTTTCTGAAAGAACCGTAACTATCACTTTTGTGAGTGCCTCCCTTCAGGAAACAGTAAACGCATAGTCTTGTTGAACACTTCCTTAACTGCCGTTCCGGAAGAACAATCGATGTCGGCTATGCTCATTCCTTTATTGACAGCCTTCACTGCCATTGGATCGAAAGGAATGCTTCCGGTATATGGTATGCCCTCAAGTTTGCAGAAATCCTTTATCCTGTTTGTATTTTCGGGGTTTGTGTCAGATTTGTTCACACAGACTGCAATTATGACCCCAAATATCCGGGCAGTTTTGATTATCCTTTCCATATCACTGATACCTGAAAGGGATGGTTCTGCCACTATCAAGACCATATCTGCGCCGCTAAGAGAAGCTATTACAGGGCAGCCTATCCCCGGAGAGCCGTCTACGATGGCAAAATCTGTCTCTTCTGCGGACTCTTTCATCTGTTTCTTTACTTCGGAGACAAGCATTCCTGTTGTTCCGCTTCCCATTTTCAGCTGAGCCGTTGAAAAGGTAACAGGACCTTCCTTAAAAAGCATAAGATCTCCCGCAACAGAAGGATGAAGCGATACTGCATTTACAGGACAAACAAATTCGCATACCCCACATCCCTCACATCCGAATGGATCAACAAAGTGAGATCTTTCATTTACACTAATTGCATCAAATCTGCAGTTCTCCATGCATTTGCCGCAGTTTATGCAAATGCCGGGATCGACCTCAGCCTTAGGCATCCCATAATAATCTTTCCTGGATGGTGCTTTGGAATGTTTCGTTATAAGATGCAGATT
>JAAYHA010000213.1 GCA_012727545.1 Synergistaceae bacterium
AAATTCGGACATTCCTACTATTCCCGTAAAGATGCACCTGCTTCACATGAAGAAAAAAGCAAACTGAAAAAACTCTCGCCTGAAAATGTGGCAGTGAACACACTTGCCGGTGAAGAAATAATCGCAAAGATGACAACTGCTCCGGGAAACGGAGCCCCTATCGACGGACTTAAGGTCACGACTGAAAACGGATGGTTCGCAGCCAGACCTTCTGGGACAGAAGAGATCTACAAGATCTACGCGGAAAGCCTGATAAGCAGTAAACACCTTGACGCTATAAACGATGAGGCAAAAGAGATAGTATCAAAAGCCATTTCAAAATAATTGATCTCAAAGAAAGATCAACACAACATTTTATTTTTCATACATGAGTTGAACACCCCGGATATTTTAGGACCCGGCTTGGCTTTTGACAGCCTGACCGGGTCCCTTTTTTTAAATTATGCAGAAGGTTTTATGCCTTCTGTTTGCTTACTGGCCAAGAATCGCCTTGAGGTCCCCTTCGGCTGTTCCGATCGGCTTGATTCCGAAATTCTGTACAAGAACGTCAAGGACTGCCGGGCCGACAAATGCTGGAAGCGTGGGACCGAGCCTTATGTTCTTTATTCCAAGGTGAAGCAGCGTGAGAAGGATACATACCGCCTTCTGCTCGTACCATGAAAGGATCAGCGAGAGAGGGAGCCCGTTTACATCTGTCTTGAAAACGTCCGCAAGAGCCACAGCGATCTTTATTGCAGAATAAGCATCATTGCACTGTCCGCAGTCAAGAAGGCGGGGTATGCCTTCGATATCTCCGAATTCAAGCTTGTTAAAGCGGAATTTGCCGCATGCAAGCGTGAGGATGACAGTATCCTTAGGTGCCTTCTCGGCAAACTCAGTGTAATAGTTGCGTCCTGACTTTGCACCATCGCATCCTCCGACAAGGAAGAAGTGGCGGATCTTTCCTGCATTGACAAGTTCCACAACTTTGCCTGCGGCACCAAGGACTGAATTGCGGGCAAACCCAATCATGATCCTCTTCTCAGGGGCATCTTCCGTGAATCCGGGAGCCTCAAGCGCTGCCTTTATCACAGGAGCGAAATCCCTGTTCTCAACGTGTACTGCTCCGGGCCACTGGACAAGTCCACATGTGAAGATCCTTGCCATGTAACTCTCCCTGGGCTTCTGGATGCAGTTGGTCGTCATAAGGATCGCACCGGGGAATTCGTCGAATTCCTTCTGCTGATCCTGCCATGCTCCGCCGTAGTTGCCAACGAGATGGGGGTATTTCTTAAGTTCAGGATAAGCATTGCAGGGAAGCATCTCACCGTGCGTATAGACGTTGATACCCTTGCCCTCTGTCTGCTTCAGCAACTCTTCAAGATCGCCAAGGTCGTGTCCTGAGACAAGGATAGCTTTGCCCTTCACGGGGGTCACTCTGACCATAGTAGGTTCGGGATGTCCGTATGTTCCGGTATTGGCTGCATCAAGCATTTCCATCACTCTGAGATTGACTTCGCCAATTTTGAGGTTGAGCGCAAGCATTGAATCAACTGTAATATCCTCGTTTAGGAGTTCTGACATTGCTTCCAGGAAGAACTTGTTGACTTCCCTGTCCTTCTGGCCAAGGATCCATGCGTGGTCGGCATAAGCGGCGACGCCCTTAAGTCCATATACTGCAAGCCATTTGAGGCCGCCAAGGTCTGCGCCGTACTTGTCGATGTCGGCCTGGGGTGAGTACTCTTGTCCCTCTTCGACCAATTCGTCGGTCGTAGGCTCTTCTGAAGCTCCACATCCGCAGCAGCATGAGCATCCGCCGGCAAACTCGTCTGTTGCCTTTCTTGTATTTCTGACCATCTCTGCAAGAGTTTCGGGATCGAAGTTTACATTTGTTACTGTCGTAAATAAGTTTTCGATGACCATCTTGGACACTTCGTCGGAACTGTCTCCTGATTCAAGTGCTGCTTTTGAAAGAACCATCGTCTCATAAAGAAGAAGGTCCTGAAGTGCCGCTGTCTGCGGATCTTTGCCGCATACTCCCATTGCTGTGCATCCTGTACCCTTTGCTGCCTGTTCACACTGATAACAAAACATCGAAGTCACTCTCCTTAATTATTCTGCCGATATCCCGGCGATGTAAAATAAATTCCCTAGTTCGGGAATATCTGCCTTACCTCAAGAAACTTGCCTGTCATCGAAAGTTTTATCAGTTTCAAAGTCACAGCTTGGCCTGATTTCTTTACCGCGGTGTCAACAAGTTTGACAAGTCCGCCGCAGCAGGGAACTTCCATGTATGCCACGTCGATCTCTTCAATCCCGTTCAGCTTTATGATCTGTGCAAGTTTTTCAATATATGGCTCTACCTCGTCCAGTTTTGGGCATCCTACGAGGCACACCTTGCCCGGAAGAAGGTCCTTGTGGAAGTTGGGGCATGCAAATGCTGTACAATCTGCTGCCAGAAGAAGTTTTGCCCCTTCAAGGTATGGCGCCTGAACAGGCACCAGGGAGAGCTGTACAGGCCAGTTACGGAGTTCAGACTCCTGCCTGCATGAAATTTTTTCCTCTTTTTGTACAGGCTTGTCTGACTTCAGTTCTTTAGCCATGCTTCCGGGACACCCGCAGGGAAGGGTCCCGCTGCAGGGTTCTTTCTTTCTGGCTGCCATCCTTGCCTTAACAGCTGCTTCATCGTAGGCAGCAGCTTCTCTCATTTCAAAGGAGATTGCGCCCTGAGGACACTCTCCGATACAGTCTCCAAGGCCGTCACAGTAGCTGTCGCTTATTAATTTTGCCTTGCCGTTCTCTATAACTATCGCACCTTCGTGGCAAGCATCTGCACAAAGTCCGCATCCGTCACATTTTTCCTCGTCGATCTTGATTATCTTTCTCATTTTTTCTTCCTCCTCAGAATTAATTTCTAATTTTAAAATTCATCCAATGTTTTAGACCTGAGCCACTCTTTTGCTTCTTTGGTCATTTTTACGAGGAAATCCCCGAATATGCATCCCTCACGAGAGCACTTGCTTTTTCCAAAAACGCAATCCGAATTTTCCAACGGACCCTCTATTGCCTCTACGATATCCAAAAAACTGATCTCTTTTGGTTTTTTAGCGAGTACCGCTCCTCCGCCGGGTCCTCTTGTAGTGCTTATAAGACCTGTATGGGCAAGC
>JAAYHA010000214.1 GCA_012727545.1 Synergistaceae bacterium
AAGGAGGAACAGGAAGCATTTCCCATGAGGAGTTTCAGCCGTCACAGATGCCTGACAAGTTCGAGGCAGGAACGCCGAACCTTCCGGGCATCGCAGGTCTGCTTGCATCTGTGGAGTGGATAGAAAATGAAAGCATCGACAAAATCAAGGAACATGAGGACCGTTTGGGCAAAATGCTTGAAGAGGGACTTATGAAGATAGAGGGGCTCAGAATAATCGGTCCCGTATCCGGCGACCCGAGGCTTCCCGTTTATTCCGTCAACATAAAGGGAAAGGACAACGCAAAGCTTGCCCGTGACCTTTCCGACATTTATGGCATAGAGACAAGGCCCGGACTTCACTGCGCACCCATTGCACACAGAACACTGGGAACGTTCCCCGAAGGGGCGCTGAGGATATCACCCGGTTATTTCAACACACCAGATGACATTGACTGCACTCTCTCTGCGCTGACAGACCTTGCAAAGAATTAAGGTATCCAGGTAAATATTTTTAGGTCAGCCTGATATGAATCCTTTTTGAATGAGTATCTGACGGGAATCTTCATCGGCGGGACGAAACCCTTTGCTCAGGAGATCCCTTATGTATGTTCCGTTGTATGTGAAACAAAAAATCATATTTGCCAGCCATAATGTCAGAACGCTTGCAACGAACATAATTACTGCCCACTTGGCGTCCCCCCTGAATATCGGAACACAAAAACCAAAAAAGAATACTGTCCAGCTGAAGCCGACCTTAGCCGTCCGAAGCTGGCCTGCCTGGTCCTCAAGCCTAATTATCATTTTTTGATCCCTCTCTTCCCTGCTCTTGCTCAAGGGCCATTATCGCAGCCTTTGAAGTCCCCAGCCAGGTAATGCCAATAAAGCAGGCCATAACCGGAAGTGAGACATATTTGAACTCAATGCCGCCCTTCATGTAGACGGCAAAAAAGATTATCAGCAGAACAACAGCTGAAGCAAGGAATACCTTTGACATCCTGTTTATCAATCTGGCTGTACGAAGCGTCATAACATCCACCCTTTGAGAAATATACGGAATACTGATAAATAATACCACAGGGCTGCTATAAAAAAGGTATAATTTGCATGGATCAAATCAACAGGAGGAGGATTAACAATGATGATGTATCTACTGGCAGCAGCTGCAGTTTTAGGTTTATGGCTAATGACCACGTACAATGGCCTCGTAAAGCTCCGCAACCTTATGCAGGAAGGGTGGAGCGGCATAGACGTACAACTGAAAAGGCGTTCAGACCTTATACCTAATCTCGTCGAGACAGTCAAGGGATATGCTTCTCATGAAAAGGAGACGCTTCAGGGGGTAACCAACGCCCGTGCCGCTGTAATGCAGGCAGGAAACGATCCGGAAGCGAGGCTCAAGGCTGAAAACGCGCTGACAGGGACGCTGAGGTCTCTCTTCGCTGTTGCGGAAAACTATCCGGAACTAAAGGCTAATACTAATTTCCTTGACCTTCAGCAACAGCTTGGAACTATCGAAAATGAGATACAGATGTCCAGACGTTACTACAATGGTACTGCAAGAAACCTTAATACCGCCATCCAGCGTTTTCCTGCTGTTTTGATCGCAAGACAGTTTGGTTTTAAAGAAGCTCCGTTCTTCGAGGCTGATGAAGAGGCAAGAGAAAACCCGAAAGTTTCATTTTGAGAGAATTTTATGATACTTTGGGAGGGGAAATATGAGGAACAGCAGAAACTTTCTTTTTAAAATAACTTTACTGTTGTGCGCGGCTGTTTTCTGTATATTGTCAGGAGTCGAGGTGACCGAAGCAAGGGAAGCCTTCAACAGGTTCGACGCCGAAATATTGATAAACGAGAACAGTTCTGTCGAAGTTACCGAAGAAATCCTGGTGAACGTTGAAAATATCGACATCAACAGAGGCATAATCCGATCGCTTCCTGTGGAATACAGGGACGGAAAAGGCAATTCAACAGAACTCAAACTAGAGATAAAAGATATAAAGCTTGACGGTCAGGACATCCCATGGAGCTCGGTGAGAGCCGGGATAAACGTCGATGTTAAGATAGGTGACCCGAATAAGATCATATCCAGAGGGCTCCATACATTTCTGATAAAATACCGGATCGAAAGGCACATAGGATTTTTTGAGAACCACGATGAACTCTACTGGAACGTGACGGGAAAAGATTTTACTTTCCCCGTGCTTGAAGCATCATGCAGGGTAGCACTTCCGGGAAAAAGTTTCGGAGAGGGATTCAACACGATAGAGTGGTATGTGGGCCAGTATGGCTCAAAAGGAAACGACAGCAGGGCAAGACAGGATTCCGGAACCGTTTTCACAGTCGGTCCGCTTCAGCCGGGAGAAGTCTTCACTGTAGTCTACACCTGGCCGAAAGGTCTGGTAACTCCACCGCCCCCTCCTGCCAGGGACAATGAAAAGGCTCAGGGAGGTATAGCGGCAGCGACATTTGCTTTGATTTCAGGTTGGTTCTGGTACGCATGGAAAAAGTGGGGGAAAGACCCGGATAAAAAAACAGTGATCCCGCTTTTCTACGCACCCGATGGTGCATCTCCTGCATTCCTCAGGTACGTAAGGGACATGCGGCTCGATCAGACAGGATTTACTGCTGCAATAATAGGGCTCGCTGTTAAGGGAGCCATTAAGATCGTCGAAGTTGAAGGAAGAGAAACTTTCTTTGGAAAGGGCAAGGGGCACTTTGTGTTACATGAGAAAGAGACCGAACCGGAAAAACTTCAGCCTGAAGAAGAAGCTCTTATGATGCAGCTTTTCCCCGGAAGCATAGACAGAGTGGCTCTGGTACAGGATAACGGTGGCACGATCTCCGGAGCGATGAGAAGTCTTGCAAGAAATCTCAGAAACACAAACTCTGCAATTTTCACAAGAAACACAGATAAGATGG
>JAAYHA010000215.1 GCA_012727545.1 Synergistaceae bacterium
GAATGAAGAATTTCGGCGCAGGCCGGAGAGGTTTCTTCAAGTAGCAGACCCGGTATGTTTATACCGGGGGTGAAGCGGCGATCATATCGCCGTGAAGCAATGGTGAAGCAGTAGTGAAACGGTTGTAGGGGCGGTCAAACAGTAGTCAAACGATCGTAAGAACCTTGAAAAGTAACTAAAGAACGTTAGGACCGAAGACACTGGATCCCCGATTTGAGCATTCGGGGAAGACGATAAGGGGCAAGGTCTTAGGATCTGGGTTCTAACCATTGCTTCACCATCGCTTCACAATTGTTTCACGCCGGTGTTCTTCCGGCAGTTTCACGTGGCACGCTCCACGCCACAAAGACTACCAGGCTTTTTTATCGGGTTTCCGATTTCAAAAAGATAACATCGGGTTTCTCCGTAATTTGATTTTGACCCATATTTAGACAGTCCGTGAAAATCAAATTACCGAGGAACCCTAAAAACAGGAGGTGTTTGCGCAAATGGCAGTTCGTATCCGTCTTTCCCGTCACGGGAAAAAGAAGGCCCCTTTCTATCGCCTGGTGGTTGCCGATTCTCATTCTCCAAGAGACGGCCGCTTCATAGAGATACTCGGGACCTACAACCCTCTTACAGATCCTGCAGAGGTAAAAGTGGACGTTGAACGTGCAGCATTTTGGCTTAAGAATGGGGCTTCCCCTTCAGATACAGCTAAGATCCTGCTCAAAAAGGCCGGAGTTTTTGATGCTCCGGCAGCAGAATAAGGCGGTCGATAGTTATGCCTGATTACATTGAACTGGTAGACCTGATAGTCCGCAGGCTTGTTACAAAACCTGAAGAAGTCAAGGTCACAGAAGATCGAAGCGACTCCGGAGCTATCCTTCTGACTATAAAGGTAGCAGGGGATGATATAGGCAGGGTCATAGGCAAAAAAGGCTCTACTATAAATGCCATACGCCACGTAGCCAAGGCAGCGTCGGTCAAATCCGGTGAAAAGGTCGATGTAGATGTCGAAGAAGAGTGAGGTTTCGTCGGAAGAAAGGGTAATAATCGGGAAAATAGTAGGTGTGCACGGAGTGACAGGAACCATGCTCCTTTTCCCTCTTACTGATTTTCCTGAGCGTTTTTTCAAAATGAAAAAACTTACCCTGGAAAAACCCGGCGTTCCGAGCCAGACTGTCAATGTTACAAAATTAGTGCCCTATGAGGGAAAAGATACATTTTTTCTCCAGATCGCAAACGTATCAGACAGAACTCTCGCGGAATCTTTCAAGGGAAGCTTTGTCACAGTATCAAAAGAGGAACGCGTTGAGCTTTCCGAAGATGAATACTGGATCGACGATATCGTAGGCCTCAAAGTGATCGACAATGCAACAGGAACTGAACTTGGAGTCCTGCAGGAAGTACTTCAGACAGGAAGCAACGATGTCTACCTGATAAGGACAGAAGATGGTCAGATCAGACCTATTCCCGCGATTGCGGAGGTCATCAACACAGTCGATACTCAAAAAGGTGTAATGCTGGTAACTGTACCGGAGGGTCTCTGGGACTGATATGAAAATATCCATTCTTACTGCCTTCCCTGACCTTATAAATAGCTATCTTGGCGCAAGCGTACTTGGGCGGGGGATAGCAAAGGGCAGGCTGGAGGTCGAAGTCATTGACATAAGGGACTTCGCCGAAGGCAGTTACAGGCAGATCGATGATTATTCCTACGGAAGCGGCGGAATGGTGCTGATGCCGGGGCCGCTCCAAAAAGCCCTCGACAGCCTGAGCGGAAACGAAAAACCGTTCCTTGTATATCCTTCTCCTCAGGGAACGAGGCTGCATCAGGAACTGGTCGAAGACCTCTCGAGAAAAGATCATCTGGTCATACTCTGTGGTCACTATGAGGGCGTCGATGAAAGATTCGTCGTAAAAAATGTGGACCTTGAAATTTCAATAGGCGATTTTGTACTGACCGGCGGAGAGATGCCTGCAATGGCTATCGTAGATGCTGTTTCAAGGCTCATCCCCGGAGTGGTAGGCAAATCAGAAGCTGTGAAGGAAGATTCTTTCTTCGGCGGGATGCTTGATACGCCTCATTACACCAGGCCCTCGGAATGGGACGGCGAGAAAGTGCCGGATATCCTCCTGAGCGGTGATGATAAGGCCGTCAAAAAATGGCGAAGAAGGCAGTCCGTTGAGAGAACTCTTAAAAGAAGGCCCGACATAGTGGGACGGGCAGGGATCATGCCCTGGCTGTCCAGAGGCGCTTACGTGATGGAAGTCCATTACCCCGTACTCGACAAAAGAGGCGAAAAGTCCTCAACTGCTATTACAGGAATGGACCTTCACGACATTGCGAGGGCATGCCGGACATACGGCATCAAAAAGTATCTTCTCGTCACTCCTTTGGCCCAGCAGCGTGATATGGTCAAAAAGATTGTTTCTCATTGGACTGAAGGTTGGGGAGCATCTTATAACCGGGACAGGAGCGAGGCGTTTGGCACCCTAAAGATCTTCGCTTCAGTCAACAGAGCCCTGAAATGGGTCAGGGAAAAAGAAAAAACAGAGCCTTTCAAGATCGCGACAACGGCTAAGTCCGTTGAAGGCGCTGTACATTGGCTGTCGCTGAAACGCAGGATACTGGAGGAAGACCTCTCTCCGGTCTTCATTTTCGGAACGGGATGGGGACTGCACGAGGATGTTTTAAAAGAGGCAGACTCTGTAATGACACCGATCGCAGGAGGCCTGGACAGCTGGAACCATCTTTCAGTAAGAAGTGCGGTAAGCATCACCCTTGACAGATTTTTCGGCTGGAGATGAGTTGATTTCCGGTCCGTTGATCAGCAAAGGTCCGCAGCGGCCATAAAAAGTTTAAGACTAAAAAATACACATACCAAGATAAGGAGGGAAAAACCTCATGATAGATCCAAGAATAGCACTGATTGAGAAGAAATTCTTAAAGACTGATGAAAGCCTTTCAGAGTTCCGCCCCGGGGACACAGTAAAAGTCCACGTTAAAGTTAAAGAAGGCAACCGCGAACGTATCCAGATATTTGAAGGAGTAGTTATCGGACGCCAGCACGGCGGGATCCGCGAGAACTTTATCGTCAGAAAGATGTCCGGCAGCATAGGCGTGGAAAGAATATTCCCCGTCCACTGCCCGAGCGTCGAAAAGGTAGAGATCGTGCGCAAAGGTAAGGTCCGCAGGGCAAAGCTTTACTATCTCCGCAAACTCAGCGGAAAAGCAGCCCGCATCAAGGAACGCCGCGAATACAACAGATAAGTCCGTCAATTTTTTCGGAGGCGCTCAAGGGCGTCTCCGATTTTTTTATCTCTCGGCCCCGAAGGATAAAGGCTTTATTTCTTCATACTGAACCGGAGCAAAACAAAGCGAC
>JAAYHA010000216.1 GCA_012727545.1 Synergistaceae bacterium
GCTTGGTGCGCTTGTCAAGGCAATGGGGCTTGAGGACATAGACTGGGAATCAGTCCTGAAAGAGCTGATCCCTCCAAAACTGTTGGACCTCAACATAAAGGCCTTTAAAGCGGGGCTCGAACAATAAGAGAAAAACCGGATAACAGAAAGATGCCGCCCCTTATCCAGGGACGGCATCTTTAATATTTGGGTTTTGGTTCGGGTAATTATTACTGCTACCAGGTCAGCGTAGATTCTGATACTTCTCCTCCGCTCCATGTGACAGAGATATTAAGCTTCCCATTTTTTTTCGCGAGGTATCCGTTGTCCTGCATCAGAAGCTGAAATGTCTTTGAGCCGTTTACAGGAATGCGAACCGTTCCGTTCTTTTGGTTGAGGACTTTGTTGCCCTCTCTTACTCCCAGAAGCCACCTTCCGTTGTTGGCAGGAAGGGTATCCCAGCCCTTTCCTGTGTTGTCTGTAAGGACTATGGCAGTAACGTTGCCGCTTCCTGTGACTTTGATGTTGACGGAGGTATCCTTTGATCCGCTGGCAGCTCTTTTCTTGTTTTTTCCAACAAGGTCAATGTTGACCACAGCCGGTTTTGCTGAAGCGAATGCGACAGCACGGTCCGCCTTGGTGACTGTCGCGGCGGGGGCAGCCTGTGCCGCAGGGGCCTTGCCGGTGGAGGCTTCAAGCACCTGTCCGTTGGACATTACAAAGGTGATCTGGTAAGGACCAACCTTCTTGTTGTCTTCCTCATCAAACCAGAGAGAAAGCTTTTTTTCGCCGTTTAAAGCCATTGATAAAGTTCCGTCGGCTTTGTTCTGTTTGGCTCCCTTTTCATCTGTGAGTACAACAAGCGGATTGTTGTTTCCGGCTATCGTGTCCCATATTTTTCCGCTTGCAGTGCACTTGACCCTGACTCCGGTCACAGTTCCCGATACGTTGATCACGGCATCGATCTGCCTGTCGGCGTTGAGGTTGGATTCCATTTTTTCGTTGGGGCCTGCAAAGTCATACTTGCCTGTCCCCTTATATTCTGCAGAGAGAGAATCCTTCAGTGCTGTAGTCTTTCCCTTGGCAGCGTCCTTCTCAAACATCCGCCCGTCTGAAAGACTAATAGTAATCTTAGTCTTGACCGCCGGGTCTGACATTACTCCGTCCTTGTCCTGGACCAAAAGCAAATACTTTGCGGACCCCTTTACGTTAAATCCTATTGTTCCGTCAGTTTTGTTGAGTATGTTATTTCCGCTGTCGATCACAGTGACAATCGGAAGGCTGTTTCCGGCTATGGTGTCCCACTCAGCTTTCTTCGAGGGTGACTGTGCCGTTATTTTCATTGCCCTCACTGTGGCATCTTTGAAATTCAGGGCAAGTGTAAACTGATAGTCATTTTTACCGTCAGCTCCGACCTTCTCAGAGGTGCCGGCAAAATCGTGTTCACTTATCCCGTTCGTCTCGAATCCCGTTATGCCTTCTCCTGCTGCAGGAGCGACGGGGGCTGGTTTACCAAGCCCCTTCACGGTAGTTTTGCCCGTTACGTCCTGGTTGTCAATAAGAGTTACGATGACAGTAAAATCCGAGTCTTTGGGTATCGCAGTAACTGCATCGTTGATGTAGAGTTTGAAGTTTGCTCCAAGGAGTACCGGTGTCACAGGCATCCCGCCGGAAGCGTTAAGTATGTTGCCGCTGCTGTCCTTAACGATAAGAAGTTCTGTGGTGCCCGACGGGGAGGAACTCCACGTCTTGCCGGTGGTCTCGTTTTTGAGCGAGATCCTTTTGATGGCCTGTGCTCCGCTCACGGCAAGATTGAATGAGGCATCGGGTTTCCCGTCAGCCGTCCTAGAATTCCCCGCCCCGAGTACATCAGCCTTATCCTCTGCGTTGAAGCTTATAGAGTCAATGTTTAGCCCCAAAGAGACTGCAAAGGCCGATCCTGTAAAAAAGACCAGGAATGTAACGACCAATAAAGTTTTTAATAATTTATACATCTCTAAAATGCCTCCTTAAATTGTAAAATTTCCTTGAGCCAATCTTACATCAAATTTCAGCATTATTGGGGCACTTGGGTGATGAAATGGGATAAAATAGGTAAAAAGTACTGTTTATTAAGGGGAGTTTTACTTGGAGAAATTTGACGGACAGAATAATTTGATTTATGTAGATTGCTCAGCGGGTATCGCCGGGGATATGTTTTTGGCTGCCGTTCTCGAAATGACAGATGGTTTTGATCATCTCAGGAGTGAACTTGCAAAAATATCCCTTAAGGGATACAGCCTGGACCTTTTCAGGGATAAAAGGGGAGGCATATCGGGACTGCGCTTTGATGTTGTCTCTGAAGAAGGACATGTTCACAGGCATCTCTCGGACATAAAAGAGATGCTGCTGGAAAGTACTCTTTCAGATGAAGTCAAAAAGATGACCGTTATGGCATTCTCCCTTCTGGCGGAAGCGGAGGGTAAGGTGCACGGCGAGCCGGCTGACCATGTCCATTTTCACGAGGTCGGGGCTGTCGACTCCATAATCGACATGACCGGAGCAATGATCATGCTTGAATATCTTGGATGGCCCGAAGTTGTTTTTTCTCCGCTCAACGTGGGTTCGGGAACGGTGAAATGTGCCCATGGGGTCCTGCCTGTACCGGCTCCGGCAACTTTGGAACTGCTTAAGGACATATCAGTTTATTCAATGGGAGATCCTATGGAAAGGGTAACGCCTACGGGGGCTGTACTGGTCAAGTCACTTGGGGGCAGAATATCTGCCGGGATGCCTCACGGAAAAATAGTGAGTACAGGGATAGGCTTGGGGAGCAGGGATGGCGCTCTTCCAAACATTCTGAGAGCAACGCTGCTTAAACGGAGCGACGTGTTTTTATATGACAGGGGAGTAGA
>JAAYHA010000217.1 GCA_012727545.1 Synergistaceae bacterium
GTGGCTTCATCAAAAAGCTTAGCGCCCTCTGTGTTGAACTTCAGAGATACCGCGGCTTTGCCAAACTGGTCAAATGTGGTGTCAGCCTTGGTAAGGTCTTTACCGGTCACATATGCTTTGCCAAGCAGATAGGCTGCGCCGTCTTCGCCTTTACCTACAACGATATCAGGATTTGCCTTCACAGCATCTTCCATCTGCCTGATGTATTCATTGACCTCGTTTTTGGCCTGCTGCCAGCGATCCTGGGCTGCCTTGAACTGCTCGTCGCTGTCATAGTTTGAACGTACAGGTTCAGCGGGTACCCTTGGTGATTCGCCAAGGACCTGGCGGAACTCAAGAACTGCAGTCCTCCCTATCAGATCAAGTGCCGCTTCTGGGTCTTCGATACCTGGGAGGTCCACTGAGATACGGTCCTCACCCTGTCTCTGGATAACCGGCTCCGCTATACCATACTGGTCTATGCGGCTCCTCAGTACAGCAAGAAGTCTTTCGATACTGTCTGATGTGACGGGATTTTCAGGGGTCCCTTTAGCCTGCAGAACGATGTGTACTCCGCCCATCAGATCCAGTCCCAAACGGACCTTGCCCTGTATTGGGAAAGCTATGAATCCGGCTATAAGGATCACGGCCAGAATAAAGACCAACCGCAATTTGTCTCTTTTTACCATAGAGAAAGCGCCTCCTTGCAAAGAAAACGGAGTGGACACTGTAGTTGTCCTCTCCGTATAAATACACGACTTACTTCAATTGAGACTGAGATCTAGGCCTCTTCCTTTACTGTATCGTCTGCTTCTTCAATTTCAGCTTCGACGACTTCAGCTTCCTTCACTGGCTCTTCAGGTGTCTCCGTCTGAGTTTCTGACTTCTTGAGCTTCTTTTTCTTTGGTTTTGTATCCATTCCGCCGTCGGCTTTTTTCATAGAGACAGAGCTTTTAAGTATCCTTGCCTTGATGCCCTCGTCAAGCTCGATTATGTAGCTGTCATCAAGGACCTCTCTGACTATACCAAAGAAACCGCCTGCTGTTATTATTGTAGAACCTCTGCTGATACTCGCAAGCATTTCCTCATGTGCCTTCTGCTTTTTCTTCTGCGGGCGAATGATCATAAAATAGAAGATCGCCGCAAACATAGCGAGAGGAAGCATCATGCCTACAAGTCCGCCCTGCTGTCCACCCAAATCAATTCCTCCTTAATGTATATAATGTATTTTTTTATAAAAACCAAATTTATTTTTTGGTCAAAAGTAACGCTGGTTATTTTAACATGACTTAGGCTCTTTGTGTAATAAAATTAATACTAGTGCTTTCCTTCTCTCTCTTTAAGGAAAAACAGGAGTTTCTCAAGCTCTACGAATATGTCCACCCTGTAAAAAAGTATCTTTTCAGGAACGACAACTGTGGCCGGGGTAAAAGCAAGAATGCCTTTCAGCGAAGGAGAATGGACGGCCTTGTCAACACAGTTCTGGGCAGCTGAAGCAGGAACAGCCAGAATGAGGACTTCAATGTCACGTTCCTCCATAACTTGTGCAATTTCATCGACATGCCAGCATTTGACTCCCATGATCTCCTGTCCAACTTTTTCAGGATCAACGTCAAAGAGGGCATCTACGTCAAACTTGTAGCTTTGGAATGCGGCATGTCCCATAAGGGCAGTACCAAGGTTGCCAACTCCGGCGAGAGCTACTTTCCATACCTTGGGAGAGGCGAGTATATTCTCTATGTGCAGGCAGAGGCGGTTAACATGGTATCCTACACCTCTTTTACCTATCTCTCCGAAATATGAAAGGTCCTTGCGCACCTGGCTTGCTTTTATCCCAAGGATCTCTCCTATCTGAAGCGACGATACGACCTTGCGTTCCTCTTCCTTCATCTGGATAAGCAGCCGATAATACTGGATCAGCCTCTCGACGGTAGGTTCTGCCACCTTCATACAACGCACCTCCTGGTATATGCTGAAAAAAAATTATTGGGTCTTCAAAATATCAGCGATCCCTGTCTTTAGTGATCTCTCTCTTTTTCATAAGGGACAGATTTATTTCCTTCTTGTGGTAATGTCCGCACCGGCAAAATGCGAGCGTCCCTGAAGGGATTCTTCGATCAGTATCAGGCGGTTGTATTTCCTGAGACGTTCGATCCCTCTCGGTGCTCCTGATTTGATCTGCCCGGCGCCTGTTGCTACAGCGAGGTCTGCAATAAAGCAGTCAGCCGTCTCTCCCGAGCGATGAGAAATGATCGTCTTGTAGCCTCCGCGTCTGGCCATCTCAACAAGCTTGAGTGTCTCAGTCAAAGTCCCTATCTGGTTTGGCTTAACAAGGACCGCATTTGCCGCTCCCCTGTCCATTCCAAGCTGAAGCCTGTCGGTGTGAGTAACAAAAATATCGTCACCTATGAGCTGTATCTTGTCCGACAATCTCTTTGTCATGTCTATCCAGCCCTGCCAGTCATCCTCTGCAAGCCCGTCTTCTATTGAAATTATTGGGTATTTTTCACACATAAGTTCATATATGTCTATCAGCTCGCTCGCGGTATATTTGTAGTCACTGCCATGGAACTGGTACGCTCCTTTGGAGTAGAACTGGTTCGCAGCTATGTCCAGACCTATGGATATGTCTTTGCCTGGCTGATAGCCGGCACTGCGGATAGCCATAAGCATAAAATCAAGTACTTCTTCCTGATCCCTGAAATCAGAGGCAAAACCGCCTTCATCTCCGGTACCGGTCGATTTGTTGTACTTTGTAAGGATACGGCTCAGCGCATGGTATGTTTCGGCACCCATTCGCAGTGCCTCTGTAAAGGAGGGGGCCCCGTGGGGGATGATCAGGAATTCCTGGATGTTGAGATTGTTATTTGCGTGAGTGCCTCCGTTTATTACGTTCATAAGCGGGACCGGCAAAAGGTTTGCATTGAGTCCGCCCAGATATCTCCAGAGCGGTATATTTTTAGAGTAAGCCCCTGTCCTTGCAGCTGCAAGAGATACTCCCAAAGTCGCATTGGCTCCCAGCTTCTTTTTGTGAAGAGTTCCGTCAAGCTGTATCAGTGCAGTGTCTATCTGATCCTGTTCAAGGGGATCCATTCCTCTCAATGCAGGGGAAATTATCTCGTTAATGTTTTGCACTGCCTTAAGTACCCCTTTGCCCATATACCTTCCGCTGTCACAGTCTCTGAGTTCGTGGGCCTCATATGTTCCGGTAGAGGAACCGGACGGCACGCTGGCTTTTCCAACTATACCAGAGTCAAGAGTCACCTCCACCTCAACAGTCGGAAAGCCTCTTGAATCGAGCACTTCTCTGCCATGGACATTAGTAATGTATGACAATTGAGCCTACCCCCTTCTTGGATGATTCACCAGGGACGTTCTTCCCTGTCAACTTTCTTTTCTTCGAGCAACTCATAGGGAGCTGCGTTTCTTTTAAGCTGAGTTTCATCGGATGTCAGGACACTTACCTTGACTACCCTGCCTGGATAGGCAACTTCTATCGTGTCACCGACCCTGACTTCCGCTGCAGATTTACAGGTATTACCGTTGATCCTGACTGCCCCTATCTCAACCATATCCTGTGCCAGAGTCCTGCGCTTGATCAGTCTCGAAAGCTTAAGATACTTATCAAGTCTCAAAAGATGATCACCATCCCAGCAATGCCAGAGAAAGTATAATCCATATCAACCGCTCGTGCAATAATTATCAAACTTTGACAATCACAAAACGTAACATTCTTCATTATAGAAATACAAAGTTAAATGATTCATTTACACAGGATCAATAAGTATTATAGACATTCTCTTAACAAATAGACTTTTAATAATTTTTCACAAACTATTTATCTACTCCAGGAAATCCTTTAATTTTTTGCTTCTGCTTGGATGGCGAAGTTTCCTCAGCGCCTTGGCTTCTATCTGGCGTATCCTTTCCCTTGTAACGCCAAAACGCCTGCCAACCTCTTCCAGAGTGTGTGCGTGACCATCTTCGAGACCAAATCTCAGCCTGAGCACTTCACGCTCACGGTCTGTAAGGTCATCAAGCATTTCATCAAGCTGCTCTCTGAGTATCTGGCTCGCAGCAGCTTCTTCCGGACTGGGAAGATCTTTGTCTTCAAGGAAATCACCAAGCTGGCTGTCTTCTTCCTCACCGATGGGAGTTTCAAGTGATACCGGCTCCTGTGCTATCCTCTGTATCTCCTCTACACGGTCAGAGGCGATCTCCATTTCAGCCGCGATCTCTTCGGCAGCCGGTTCCCGACCCAGCCTTTGCACAAGCTGTCTTGATACCCGGATCAGCTTGTTGATCGTCTCGACCATATGCACAGGTATCCTTATCGTCCTTGCCTGGTCGGCTATCGCTCTCGTTATAGCCTGCCTTATCCACCAAGTGGCATAAGTGCTGAACTTGTAGCCTTTGCGGTAATCGAATTTCTCGACGGCGCGAATGAGCCCCAGGTTGCCTTCCTGGATCAGGTCAAGGAACAGCATCCCCCTGCCTATATATTTTTTTGCGATGCTGACGACCAGCCTCAGGTTTGCCTCGACCAGTTTGTCTTTAGAGGTCATGTCACCTGCCTCTACTCCCTTTGCAAGGGTAACTTCGTCTTCCGATGTCAGGAGAGGGATCTTCCCTATTTCCCTCAGATACATCCTGACGGGGTCAGACAGGGGCAGATCTTCAAGATCTCCCATCTCCTCGTTGTTGGCATTGGTAGGGAGTATATGCTCACCTTCAGAAGGATCTACTTTTGTCTTCGGTTCATCAACTACGTCTACACCAATTTCCATGAGATTCATGTAAAGGCTGTCAAGAATATCTGCTGTGAGAAAATCCTTAGGCATGTGCTTTTCGATGTCCTCATAAGTCACAAAGCCCTTCTCTCTGCCTTCATGCAGCAGATCTCTTACGTTGTCGATGTAAGCGGTGTAATCTGCAGGATCGCCTTCTTCGCTGCTATCGCTTTTTACTGCCTCAACTTCGGAAATGCTGTCATCATCTTCCTCGCAGATGACCTTGATATCTTCATCCAGATCTGTACTGTCCGAAGTATCAAGCAGTTCATCCTCTATGATCACAGGATCACAAATGTCTCCCTTTTCCGGATCTGAAAAATCGTTAAGGTCAGGTGAGGTATCTTCGGATATTTCCTCTATATTTTCTTCGATGAGTTTCGGCGCTTTTTTTGATGCTGCAGCATCATCTTTTTTAGTCGATCTGGTCTTTTTCATGTCCCGAATTTCCCTCCTTTTAGGATTCTTGTCAGTTTTAAATGTTCCTGGACTTCAGATTCTGAAGCAATTCCCTTTTTAAGTTTTGTGTTAAGGGATCTGACCCTTTCCTCGACACACCTTCTTCTGATCGTTTCCGCAATACTTTCTGCCTTGTCAGCATCAATGCCCTCTCTCGCAATTATTCCGTTGCCCCTGGCGATAAGTTCTAATGATCTTCTGTCACCCAGCTGCCTCCATCTTTCCTCCAGATGGCGTGGCGTCTCCCCGGATAAAAGTGCAGAGACCATATTCTGCAGTATTTCATCTTTTACAAAAGGCACCACGTACTCCGGAGAAAACCTCGATCTTAGATCTTCACTTTCCCAGAGCATACTGCAAAGCATGCATTCCAGGTCATCAGGTTCCAGGCAGGAATTTTTATCGGGAATACCGGCGACCTCGACAAAATCATCTTCCGGCATCCTTTTAGTTCCAGCATCACTTTGACTTATGCGTCTTGTCTCTATCTCTTTCTTCAGCTCATGGGGGAACACTCCCATTTGCTGCGATATCTTCTCAATATGCGGAGCAATGTCAAAAGCTGACAGAGATGCAAGTCCGTCAAAAAGGTCGTTCCTTGCAGCAAAAGATTTTTCAGGTATCTCCATATCAGCCTTCCTGAGCATGGCATGATATATGGGAAGCGGGACAGAAGATCCAATAGCTGTTTCAAACATCTGTAGTCCACCATCATGAAGCAGGACCTCGTCAGGGTCCTTGCCTCCCGTAAGCCTCACGATTTTAACCGAAACTCCCTGTTTCTGCAGGGTGTACATTCCCCTCAGGGCGGCTTCCTGTCCTGCGCTGTCTGAATCATAACAGATATAACAGAGACCTGTCATTCTTTTGATCAAAATGGCCTGGGCATCCGTAAGCGAAGTTCCAAGTGATGCTACTGTATTTGTATACCCCGAAAGATGGCATCTTATTGCATCCATATAACCTTCTACAAGGATCGCGTGTCCTTTTTCCCTTATCTGCATCTTAGCTTTGTTCATAAGGTAGAGATTGTTTCGTTTATTGAAAATTGCGCTTTCCGGACTGTTCAGATATTTTGCACCGTCACCGTCAAGTATCCGCCCTCCAAACCCTATGATCCGGTCTGTTGCGCTGTATATTGGAAACATCACACGTCCGCGAAACCTGTCATAGGCATTTCTTGTGCCTTGTGCAGCAAGCCCGCTTTCGATCATCTGTTCCTCTGTAAACCCCATATCCGTGAGGTGTCTGAAGAGAGAATCCCAGGAGGGCGGCGCCCAGCCCAGTTCAAATCTCTGAATGTCCTCTTTTGTGATACTTCGTCTTGTAAGATAAGCCCTTGCCGCTTCACCTGAAACACCGTTCAGGGACTTTATAAAGAAGTCCAGCGCATGCCTTAATATGTTCCCTCTGGAAACAGAGCTTACATGGTTGCCGGCGGTAAATCCCTGGAGTTTGACTCCTGCTCTCTCCGCCAGTCTTTCTAAGGCTTCCCTGAAATCCAGATTTTCGATTTCCATTATGAACGTGTACACATCTCCGCCCTTGCCGCAGCCAAAGCAGTGAAATGTCTGCCTTTCGGGGGAGACGCTGAAGGAGGGGGTTTTCTCATTATGAAAAGGGCACTTGCCCCAGTAAGTCTGACCGCTCTTCCGCAGGACCACATAGTCACCGATAACCTCGGCAATATCAAGTCTTGATTTGACTTCTCTGACATCATCGCTGGCCATGGCACACCTCCGGTATAAAGAAAATCAGAGGGAGAGTTACACTCTCCCTCAAAATAATTATCACATGTTCAGACTGAATGATTCAAGTATGGTCGATCAAATGAGCAGCGGAGCCAAAACTGTAGCAACGACCGACATGAGCTTTATGAGGATATTGAGACTGGGGCCTGCTGTATCTTTGAAGGGGTCGCCCACGGTATCTCCGACTACTGCTGCTGCATGCGGCGCAGTTCCTTTACCGCCGTGATGCCCTGATTCAATGTATTTCTTGGCATTGTCCCATGCACCGCCGGCGTTGGACATGAAGATCGCCATCATAACACCTGTAACTATCGATCCGCCGAGAAGTCCACCAAGCGCCTGGGCTCCAAGTCCGAATCCAACAGCTACCGGAGCAAGCACTGCCATAAGTCCGGGCAATATCATCTCACGAAGTGCTGCTGCTGTGGAAATATCGACACAGCGCTCATATTCGGGACGGCCTGTACCTTCCATGATCCCCGGGATCTCTCTGAACTGCCTGCGCACCTCTTCGATCATTTTTTCAGCAGCTCTGCTTACAGCCTGGATGGAAAGTGCGCTGAAGATGAAGGGAAGAAGGCCGCCTATGAAGAGTCCGACCATTACCTTTGGATCCTTGAGGTCGATCACGGCAAGGTTCGTAGCCTGAGAGTATGCAACAAAGAGGGCCAGTGCGGTAAGTGCGGCAGATCCGATCGCAAGGCCTTTTCCTACAGCTGCTGTGGTGTTGCCAACTGCGTCAAGCCTGTCAGTGATCTGACGTACTTCTTCCGGAAGATCCGCCATTTCGGCTATCCCGCCTGCATTGTCCGATATAGGTCCGTAAGCGTCAACTGAAAGGGCCATGCCTGTAATGGCAAGCATTCCTACTGCTGCACAGGCTATCCCGTAAAGACCTCCGAACCTTACTCCGGCAAGTATCGCAACGCAGACAAGGATGACGGGTATCGCTGTTGATTTCATGCCGACACCAAGACCGGCAAGGATATTAGTAGCCGCTCCTGTTTCAGAGGCTGCAGCTATTTCCTTAACGCTGGCATAGTCGCCCGATGTATAAAATTCTGTTGCGGCTCCGATAAGTATACCGGAAACTACTCCTGATACGACCGCATAGAACAGGGTCAGATCTCCCGCAAAGACCCAGCGGGTGAGGAAGAATGTTCCGATTATCATAAAGAGCCCTGTTGAACCAAGACCGTAACGAAGAGCCTTTGCAGGATCTCCGCCTTCCTTTACCCTAACAAAGAAGGTCCCAAGAATGGAGGCTATTATGCCTATTGCGGCAAGAAGAAGAGGATACATCACACCGGCGAGGCCCGCGAACACCGCTCCAATGACCATTGCGGCGATGATTGAGTTTACATATGATTCAAAGAGGTCTGCTCCCATTCCTGCGATGTCGCCTACGTTGTCGCCGACATTGTCAGCTATGACCGCGGGGTTGCGGGGATCATCTTCAGGGATACCTGCCTCAACTTTACCAACAAGGTCAGCCCCTACGTCAGCAGCTTTGGTGTAGATGCCGCCGCCCACACGGGCGAAAAGCGCGATAGAGCTGGCTCCGAAGCCGAAGGCAGTGATGGTACTGGGATCTCCGAAGAGAACGAACATCACAACTACTCCAAGAAGTCCTACTCCCACTACAGCCATTCCCATTACGCTTCCGCCTGTGAATGCTATAGTAAGAGCACCGTTCATGCCTTTCATCGCAGCAAAAGCCGTCTTACCGTTTGCTTTCGTTGCAACTTTCATGCCGATGTATCCCGTAAGCGCGCTGCAGAGGGCTCCGGCTACAAAGCATATTGCGCTTGGAACGTTTATCTTCCATGCGAGAAGTGCTGCTACTAATATGACAAAAGGAACCAGTGCTTTGTATTCCCTATATAAAAAGGTCATAGCACCGCTCTGTATAATGCCGGAAAGCTCGTTGATCCTATCGTGATCAACTTTAAAAGCGTTGATCTTACTTGAAGCATAAGCTGCATAGAGAAGTGATACTACAGCTATGCCTCCTATGATGCCTAAAATTTCCATTGGAAAAGCGACCCCCTTGAAGGTTGTGGTTTAATCAGCCTAATAGCTGACCCAATTTATTATTATATCTACTTTTAAACTAAGTTACAACCATTTAATATGTTTTTATTTGATCACTGAGTCTTTTTCAATTTTTTTCCCAAAAGACCGGTCATTATCATAAAAACTCTGTCTATGATCAGGACAGCTGCGTTATTTTTTGCCCTCTGTACTGCTGTCAAGGTATATCCTTATTGTCCTGTCAGTGTTGCTGCCGCCCTTCAGAGAAGCCAACATCCCCATAATGCTTCCCCTTACAAAGTCCGCGATAAAATCCTTCATGGGCAAAGGCCTGTCTCCAAAATATATCTTAGCGCTTCTGTATGCTTTTCCCCTGACCAGCGAGGCAAGACGTTCAGCCATTTCTTTCTCTTCTCCGCCGCAATAAACAAGCTTGCTGTCTTTGTTTCCACCACGGTCGTATATCATGAATATACCCGGTTGCAAAGGGGGTTCCTCACCTTCCGTTCTGACCCATATCTTCGGGAGTGCCAGATCCTTGCCGCCCTCAAGTATTATAAGTTCTGAATCAGGGAAGTACCTGGATACGATAGACTGCGGGGTCATCCCTTCTGATCTTCCAAGTTCGCACCGCAGCCCGTCCCTTCCCCAGAGCACGCTCCCTATCCCCATCGCAGAGACAGAACCTGTATCTGTGTAATTCTCCGAAATAACTTCTTCTGATGTTCTTTTTATGTAGCCGGTCCTTATGCCCAAAACTTCAAGCTCATTTAGGAGTTTCCTGCAAAGTGTCGTCTTGCCGCTGTCTTTGTTCCCTGAAACAGCTACTATCCTGATCATGTCACAACCTCCAAAGATTTTGAAACATAATTTAGTTTAGAGTTTTTCTGAAACGATCGCCCTGTATAGATCAAGAAGAAAAATTCCAAGGGAAAGGATCAGAGGTCCTATGAAAAGGCCAAGAAAACCCCAGTTGAAAAGACCTCCGAATATCCCGACGAATATTACAAGCATGTGTATCTTGCTCTCTCCCGATATGAAAATAGGCCGGATAAAATTATCGACCATACTGACTACTCCTAACCCCCACCCAAGAAGGATAAGGGCTCCGGTATAGTCTCCGTTAATGAAGAGGCTCAAAGCCCCCGGTACCCATATCACGGGAGTTCCTACAAAAGGTATCATGCCTGTGATGAACATAAAGAAACCAAAAAGGACAGGATGCCCAAGACCGACGAACCACCATCCCAGTCCGCCCAGGCTTCCCTGTATAGCTGCAGTCACGACTATGCCATAGACGACTGCCCTGAGCATCTTGGCGGATCTTTCAATTATGTTATCCCTCTCAGACTCTGTAAGGGGCATGATGTCCTTGACATATTGAAGAATTAGGTGACCGTCTCTGACTATAAAGAAAGATGATACTGTCACCACAGCCAACAGATAAAATACTTTGAAAGCGTTGCCCAGTATCTCTCTGGAAAGCACCCGGACAAACCCGGTTATCCAGTTTACGCTGCTGGCTATGATCGATTCAAATACCGGGAACCCGCTGACAAAATCGAGCTTGTAAAGTAATTTGCCAAGCAGAGGGACGTTGTGGAGTTTTTGGAGTATCTCCGTGTATGAGCCTGAAAGGACCCCACTCTGCATAACAGCTTCATATACCCTCAAAAACTCCTTTATCAAAAAGAGTCCGAAGAAGAGCATGGGGATCGCCATGAATACCACTATGGTAAGAGTTGTTATTCCTGCTGCAATGTTGGTAAGTTTTCCTGAAAAAAAATTGTTGTGAAGGTATTTGTAAAGAGGGTAAGCAAAATAAGAAAGCACCACAGACCAGAGCAGCGGGCGGCCCAGGGGTGAAACTATGAGCCATGATAGGAAGATGAAAAGTACCAGGAGCGCTGCAAAAGGTATTACGCTCTCCCTGATCTTCTTCGACATTTTGAAGTAACGCTCGTCATGCAATGCCCCTGCCCCCTATCTATTTTAATCAGGCATCGAAATATAGCCTGTGAAATACTATTCTTCTTGTTTCAGGATATCAAATGACTAAGGGCGATCATACTATCATTCGTCCGACAGTTTAACTCAGCCGGGGTCTGAATGCTTAATTTTAGAGGCTGCGAGCGCGGAAAGTGCCGCACCGACCCCGTTGTCTATATTTACCACGACCAAGCCCGGGCTGCAAGAACATAGCATCGACCTCAAAGCTGTGTTGCCTTTTTCAGCTATGCCATATCCCACGGAAGTCGGAAGGCCTATCACAAGTGATGATACGAGTCCGGATACCACGCTTGGCAGTGCTCCATCCATCCCTGCCGCTACTATGACCACATCGGCTTTTCTTATCTCCGGTAAAACGTCAAAAAGACGGTGGATTCCTGCTACTCCAACATCATAAAACCTTTCCGCTCTTGATCCGAAAAACTCTATTATCTGAGCGGCCTCTTCAGCAACGGGTACATCAGTGCTTCCTGCAGAGACAACAGCCATGAGGGCGCTGTTTTTTTTGATCGTACCAAAATCTGTATGCCCGACACGCGAAAGAGGGTCATATCTGAAACCATCTATCACAGAGGCAACTGCCCCAAACTGGTCCTCATCCATCCTGCTGAATGCGGTGTCCAGCTTTTGGGCTTTTATTTCTTCTGCAATGTTAAGAAGCTGTTTTTCAGACTTTCCCTCACAGAAAATGACCTCTGAAAAACCCTTTCTTCTGATTCTGTCAGCGTCAAGCCTTACTTCCATCCCGAAGCTCCCATGTCTGCGTTATTCCCACTCTATGGTTGCCGGCGGCTTCCCTGTCACATCAAGCACGACTCTGTTGATGGCCGGGACTTCGTTGCATATCCTTCTGCTGACTGTATCAAGAAGCTCGTAAGGCAGGTGGACCCACTCAGCAGTCATAGCATCGAGCGATGAGACTGCTCGCAGTACCGCTGTCTCTCCGTATGTCCTTACATCTCCGACGACCCCGACGCTCCTTACCGGAAGGAGGGCACAGAATGCCTGCCATATCTCCTTGTACAGTCCAAACTTCCTTATCTCTTCAATAAAGATCGCATCAGCCTCTCTAAGGACATCAAGGCGCTCCTTCCTCAACTCTCCGAGGCATCTGACTGCGAGGCCGGGACCCGGGAAAGGATGTCTCTCAAGAAAATGCGGCTCAATGCCCATGGTCTTTCCTACAGCCCTGACCTCATCTTTAAACAGATCGCGCAGAGGCTCAAGAAGGTTCATTTTCATGTCATCGGGCAGTCCGCCAACATTGTGGTGGCTCTTTATGACATTTCCCCCGCCGTGGCCGCTTTCCACCACGTCTGGATATATGGTGCCCTGAAGCAGCCAGTCTGAACCGCCTATCCTACGGGCCTCTTCTTCAAAAACGCGAATAAAGAGTTCTCCGATTATCTTTCGTTTTTTCTCAGGATCTGTAACTCCTGCAAGTGCAGAAAGAAACCTCTCTTCTGCATCGACCCTGTGTACGTTGAGGCTGAGAGTACGATAAGTCTCCATTACCTGGTCGGCTTCATTTTTACGGAGAAGCCCGTGGTCTACAAAAATGCAGTGAAGGTTCTCGCCTACAGCCCTGGATGTTATAACTGCGGAGACCGTCGAGTCAACTCCCCCTGAAAGACCGCATATGACCCTTCCTGTACCAACTTTCTCTTTTATCTTGTCTATTTCTCTCTCAACCCAGTTGATCCCCAGGTTCCAGTCAGCAGAACAGCCGCATATATCAAACAAGAATGCTGAGAGGATATCCCTTCCCTTCGGAGTGTGGACCACTTCCGGGTGGAACTGGAGCGCGTTTATCCTTCCGTCTGACGATTCAAAAGCGGCTAGTGCACCGTTCTCGCTCCATGCCGTTGCAGAAAATCCCTGCGGAAGCTCTGTTACCTGGTCCCAGTGGCTCATCCAGGCCTGGATTTCTTTTCCCTCTCCTAACCCTCCGAAGAGACGTCCGTCGGCGGAAAACTTTACTTTTGCCCTCCCATACTCAGCAGCCTCGCCTCGTTTGACTTTTCCGCCAAACTGATGAGCTATCAGCTGCATCCCATAGCAGATACCAAGGACAGGAACGTCGGATCTGAGTATGTGCATCGGTATAGAGGGAGCATCGCTGTCAAGGACGCTTCTGGGTCCGCCTGAAATGATTATTCCTGAGGGGGAAGATGTTTCGATCTTTTCTGCAGGAGAATCCCAGAATAGTATTTCACTGAATACTCCGAGTTCTCTTACTCTCCTTGCAATAAGCTGCGTGTACTGCGAACCGCAGTCTAATATCAGAATTTTGTTCTCTCTCTTTTTCATCTAAAAAAACCTGCCCTTTCACTAACATACACTTTATGCGTTAGTAAGTATGACATAAAGGGGCCGTGATTTCCACTCTATTATTTTTGTTCAGGACCAAAAAAACAGGCGGGGTATCCCCCGCCTGTCTGTAATCCTGATATCTGGTCCTGTGTGTATTAGTAATCCATACCGCCCATGCCGCCCATACCGCCCATGCCGCCCATGCCTGCCATATCGCCGAGTGTATCTTTCTTTTCCGGCTTGTCGGCTACGAGAGCGTCTGTGGTAAGCACCATCGCTGCGATGGAGGAAGCGTTCTGTACTGCTGAACGAGTTACCTTGACCGGGTCGATGATGCCGGCTTTGATCATGTCTACATACTCGCCTGTTGTAGCATCGAGACCCTGTCCTGCTTTGAGCGTCTTTACCTTCTCGATGATAACATCTCCCTGGAGACCTGCGTTTGAAGAGATCAGGTGGAGGGGTTCGGTGAGGGACTTGCGGACTATCATTGCTCCGGTCCTGACATCACCCTCAAGTTTCGCGATCTGCCTGTCAAGTTCCTTTGTGCATTCTACCAGTGCAACTCCGCCTCCGGCTACGATGCCTTCCTGTACTGCCGCGCGGGTCGAGTTGAGAGCATCTTCGATGCGGTGCTTGAGCTCTTTCTGCTCGGTCTCTGTCGCTGCACCGACCTGGATCACTGCAACTCCGCCAACTATCTTGGCAAGGCGTTCCTGAAGCTTTTCTTTGTCATATTCTGATGTTGAGTCAGCAAGTTCTTTCTTTATCTGGGATGCGCGATCCTTGATGTTCTTGGAATCGCCTTTTCCTTCGACTATCGTTGTGTCTTCTTTGGTGACCTTGACCTTTTTGGCTCCGCCGAGGACTGTTGTGTCTGCGTTCTCAAGCTTCATGCCGACTTCTTCGCTGATGACTGTCGCGCCTGTTACGACCGCGATATCCTGGAGCATTGCCTTCCTGCGGTCACCAAATCCGGGGGCCTTGACCGCTACTACCTGGAGAATGCCGCGGAGCTTGTTGACTACGAGTGTTGCAAGGGCTTCGCCTTCAATGTCCTCTGCGATGATGAGGAGGGGCTTGCCAAGCTGCACTATCTTCTCAAGGACGGGGAGCATGTCTTTGACATTGCTGATCTTGCCGTCAACGATAAGTATGTTGGAATCCTCAAGCACTGCTTCCATGCGATCCGGGTTTGTGATCATGTAGGGGCTTATGTATCCCTTGTCGAACTGGAGGCCTTCCACTGTCTCGAGTGATGTTCCAAAGCTCTTGCTGTCCTCAACTGTGATAACGCCTTCTTCTCCGACCTTGCCCATGGCCTCAGCGATAAGTTCGCCGATCGCCTTGTCGTTTGCCGAGATCGAGGCGACCTGAGCGATCATGCTGTGCTCTTTTACACGGACTGCCTGCTTCTTGAGCTGCTCGACAACTGTCTCTGTCGCGGATTCGATGCCCTTGCGGATAAGCATTCCGTTCGCGCCTGCAGCAACGTTCTTGATGCCTTCGCGGACCATTGCACGTGCAAGAACTGTAGCTGTTGTGGTACCGTCTCCTGCCACATCGTTGGTCTTGGATGCAACTTCCTTGATGAGCTGTGCGCCCATGTTCTCAAACGGATCTTCGAGCTCAAATTCCTTTGCTATCGTCACGCCGTCGTTGGTAATAGTGGGTGAGCCATATTTCTTGTCAAGCACTACATTGCGGCCTTTGGGGCCAAGTGTGATCCCAACTGTATCTGCAACTTTATTCATTCCGCGCTCCATAGCACGGCGGGCTTCTTCTTTAAAAAGCAGTATCTTTGCCATGATCATATTCCTCCCAGAATAATAATTATATTTATATTTCTTACTTCGTTACTACTGCAAGTACGTCTCTCTCGCTCAGGATGAGGAAATCATCACCGTCGAGCTTGACTTCTGTGCCGGAGTATTTGCTGTATATGATCCTGTCATCCGGTTTGACATCCATTGGCTGACGTTTGCCGTTCTCAAGCACTTTTCCCTCTCCTACGGCAACAACGATACCCTCGACCGGCTTCTCTTTCACTGTTTCGGGAAGAACAAGTCCGCCCTTTGTCTTTTCTTCGTGAGGTGCAGCTTTGACAACTATTCTGTCTCCAAGTGGCTTAAGTTTCATAAAATGACCCCTCCTGTTGATATTTTGTTATTTGATGTTAGCACTCACATTAATCGAGTGCTAACTTCTTTTCGTCTGAAAGTTTAATAAGAGAGAAGTTTTTTCTCAAATGCGATTAATAACAAATATGCTTGATTTTAGACAATTAAATCTACATATCTGCCCATTCCTTCTATTTTTAAACATACTTTGACTTTTGCTTATCTTACGTAGTTTACGCAGAGAATTGGCACGTCAAAGGCTTCCGGTAAAAAAATAATCGGAGCCGGGGTGTTTTTACCTTGGCGAGACTGGAGGGTGTAAAGGGGTGAGGGTTAAAAAAGATTCAGGGTGTCTGCAATGCTGAAGAAAAAAACTACCATATCTCCCACGAAGGATCAGGAGAGAGCGAAAGATCTGACCTGTTGCCCCTAAGAAAAGAGTCCGTGCCTGCAGACGCGATCATAACAGCATTATCAGTACACATGTTTTTAGGAGGAAGGAACAACTCCCAACCCTCATTTTTTGCCATATCATCAAGCCTGCTCCGAAGGCCGGAATTAGCTGCAACACCGCCTGACAGTGTCAGTCTTTTTACACCTGTTATGTCAGCGGCAAGCTTGATCTTGCATACAAGAGATCCTATTACTGCTTTTTGGAAAGATGCGCAGACATCTTCTTTCTTTATCGACGTGCCGGCTTTTTCCGAGCTTCTGATTATGTTGGCCGCTGCAGTTTTCAGTCCGCTGAAACTGAATTCGACCTTGCCTGTCGTAGAAAGGGGCATGGGCAGAGGGTAACTCTCAGGATCTCCTCGGGATGCAAGACGGTCTATTATTGGACCACCCGGATAACCCAGACCCATCATTTTCGCGATCTTGTCATAGGCTTCTCCTGCCGCATCGTCTCTTGTTGAACCGAGAAGTTCATATTCTCCAAAATCCTTCACCCATACGATCTCAGTATGGCCTCCCGATACTATGGCTGAAATAAAAGGCGGAGCGAGATCCCTGTTTACTGCAACGTTTGCAAATATGTGCCCCTCCAGGTGATTGACTCCGATGAGAGGTGTCCTCCACGCCTGTGACAGAGCCTTGGCAGTCATGACAC
>JAAYHA010000218.1 GCA_012727545.1 Synergistaceae bacterium
ACCAGACGCTTGAAATAGACCAAAAACCACAGGAGGAATCATCAATGACAGTACAGGAAAAGATAATGGATGCGATCAATACCAAGGTGTCTCCGGCACTTCAGACACATGGGGGAGATGTATCGTTCATCAGTTTTGACGAAGAAAGCGGTACCCTTTACGTGGAGCTTATCGGCTCATGCGGGACCTGCCCCTACGCCCAGGAGACGCTTCGCATGACAGTCGAAGCTGCAATAAAACAGGTAGTTCCTGAAGTCAAGTCTGTAGTAAGAGCATAATCTATCATAAGGAATGATCAAAACGGAAGATACAAAAGATAAAATGACAGAAAATAACCTGACTCCGCTCACTTCTCACGAAGAGTCGATAGTAAAGCTCCTTGCGGGACATGAAGAGATACTTCGTCTGGTGGAGCAGGCTTTTCCGGTCAAGATCTTTGCAAGGGGATCAAGCCTTTTGATAAAGGGAGACGACGAGGAACTTATCAAAAGGCTTGAAAACCTCCTTACACAGTATGCGGAGCTTGCGCTGAACGGACAGAAACTTTCCGGTGCAGAGATACGTTATGGAATAAACCAGATAGGGCTGGGAGAGAGTGTCAACTTAAAGTCTCTATATGACGAGGTCGTATGTGTCAGCAACAGGGGAAAGCCGATACGCCCCTACACGAACGGGCAAAAAGATTACACCCGAGCGATAAGAGAAAATGATGTAACGTTTGCGATAGGACCCGCAGGAACCGGCAAAACATATCTTGCTGTTGCCCAGGCCGTGGCATTCTTGAAATCAGCCAAAGTAAGCAGGATAGTTCTTGTCAGGCCGGTAGTCGAAGCGGGAGAGAGGCTTGGGTATCTTCCCGGAGACCTGATGGACAAGGTAGAACCATATTTGCGACCGCTTTACGATGCATTTTATGATCTTCTGCCTACTGAAAAATTTAACAGATATTTTGAAAAAGGCATTATCGAACTGGCACCGCTCGCATACATGAGGGGAAGGACTTTGAACGACTGTTTCATCATACTGGACGAAGCACAGAACACTACTCCGGAGCAGATGAAAATGTTTCTGACCCGCCTGGGTTTCGGATCCAAGGCTGTTGTGACAGGGGACATTACACAGGTCGACCTTCCCTCCAACAAGGAATCAGGGCTGAAGCTGGTACAAAATATTCTTAACGACATCCCAGGTATTGCTTTCGTCAGATTGAGCAACCGTGACGTTGTCCGGCATGAGATCGTACAGCGGATAGTGAGGGCTTACGAAGATTATGATCAACGGAGAAAAGCGCCAGGCATCAATTAAAAAATTTATATCCCAGTTTAAGACGAATCTTGAACTTAAGGCTTCCAACAAACAGTACATTGCATTCAGGGTGATACTGCTTGCTGTTGCTTCTATGCTTATAGTCAGCAACTGGTTTGTATTCGACAGGCTTGAAAATTATCGCATAGGCCACACTTCAGCAAAAACATATTTTGCGCTTACTTCTTCCAGATATGAGGACAGGGCCGCTACTCTCGAACTTCGTCAAAGAGCTGCCTCACGCATCATTGACGTAATGGTGCAGGATGAAAAGATCGCCTCTGAAGTTGCATCAAAAGTAGATCTCTTAAAATCCGGAGATTATTCTCTGGTACTTCAAAATCCTCTTTTGGAACTTTTTTCAGGACTTCCTAAACTCACTCAGGGCAATATTATAAGCACTGTTGTAAGCATTGCTGAGAAAATAAAGAATAAATCCCAGGACAGGGGAGAACAGACAGAGCTGATATGGAAAGAGCTCTCCGAGGTAAGGCTTTCACAGTCAGACAAGAATGTTGCATTTCAGATCCTGGACAAGGTCCTTAATCCATCACTTAACAGTGATTCAGAAATGGCGTCGAGGCTCAGGGATGATGTTGCGGTTCAGATACCTCCTGTGGTAAGGGAGATACGTCCGGGTGAGGTGCTTGTACAAAAAGGCCAGGTCGTTACGCCTTCACTTGCAAAATTGCTTGCATCACAAGGATATCCTGATTCAAGATTCCCCTATAAGCACTTGTTCTTTATACTTGGCGCCATCATCCTATGGAGTTTCTGGCCTGTATGGATAGAGAACGGTCTCAAGGAAAAGCTTTCTTTCCGACAGTGGATATACATATCAGTTATTCTGGCTGTCTCATGGTCGCTTGAAGTTATGTTTGCCAGGACAGGCGGGTATTCGATGGCCGTTTTAGGGATGACAGGCTGGTTATGTCTGACAGTTCCGGTCTCCCTTTCTTACCACATAGTAATGGGCGGCGGGATCATAAGCGTTATGATCGCTTTTGGCACCAATCCCGGGATCGTTGCGCTTGGCTGTATTCTGGCATCTTTTTCAGCAGGGATAGGCAGGATCCTATTTCTTGACCCGCCAAACCACAGGGTCACGATCTGGAGAAACCTTTTCTTTTTAGGCTTGTGTCTTGGGGCAGTATCAGTAGCTGTACACTGGGGACTTGGGTTGTTTTATACTTATCAGCTTCCTATTCTTTCCATTGTGTTCAGCCTTTTTTGGAGTACTGTTGTCATTGCTCTTCTGCCGATCTGGGAAAACCTTTTTGATGTTATCT
>JAAYHA010000219.1 GCA_012727545.1 Synergistaceae bacterium
CAATACATCCGATACCGGCCATAATTACCATTGTTTTGGCATGTGCGGCCATAATAGGCATGTCTTTTACGTATGGAGTGAATATTTTGTTGGGTATTATTTTCTACTCTTTAGCTTCTGTGTGGTTCATTAAACGCCGCTACAAATTTATAAATAAAGAAGAATTTTTTAAAAAAGGAATAGAAAAATGGGGTATGCCACACATATTAAATCCTTCAGAAAAAAGCTGAAAGAGCGCATAGAGATTCTGAGGAAGACATAAAACAGAGCTCTTTGAGGCTTCCAGCCGCGAATATATGCGATATGCTTATGGGATGAGAGAGGCGTACCGACAGTAGAAACGCTGAAAAGGCTGAAGATAGATTTTCCGGATGCCGTAGCGCTCGTAAATTCAGTGAAATAGTTTTTAATGTATCTCCGAGTGTGAAATAACCAATCAACAATTAGCTCCCTTCAAAATAGACATGAAAAATCTGATGATCATGTTCTGATTTGAAGGGAGCATTCTTTTAGGCTCCGGATGAAATTTTTTTTGGTCCTTATTTTTATTTGTAAAAAAGAAAAGTTTCGTGTTTTTTGTTTTAGGTGTTTTTGCTTGATATTGAAAGAACTCTTTCCTTCGTATCAAATAACGAAAAGAACCCATTGTATGGTATATTATTTTCTGGAAGTCTACAGTGGTAATGAATTCTTAGGTTAATTTGAAAGGGTGGCTGTCATGTCTTTGCATCCTGATTTTGCGGCACAGCAGGAAGACGTTTTTGCAAGACTGAGAATGGGGATAAAAAATCTACCGACACAACAGAGACAGATTTGTACATATATTCTTGAAAACCACCAACAGGTATCTTTTTACACAGTAGAAGAGCTTGCCAATGCCTCAAAAACAAGCCCTGCAACTGTAGTCAGAACAGTCAAAAGGATAGGTTATGACAGTTACAAGGATCTTCTTGAGGATCTCCAGAAAGTGCTTATGAGCAGTAATAATGCTGTTTGGTGGGAAATAGAGCAGATGTGGACACAGGAAGGAGAAGCCGGTGACGGCGAACCGGTACTTTCTTGGGCGGCCAGGGATGACATTGAGGGGATCAAAAGCACATTGACCCCCCAGTTGATGGATTCCTTTGACAAGGCAGTGGATCTCATGGACAAAGCTCGTAATATAGGTATTTTTGGCATGAGATCAAGCAAATATGTGGCGGGCTTTCTTCATTTTATGCTTAATCAGCTCTTTTCTAACGTACATACTCTTGCATGCAGCGGAGAAGATACCTTGTACGATGAATTGCTAAACTATGGCAAGGACGATCTTATAATCGCAGTCTCATTGGGTGGTCCACACTTTGTGATCAGGACCCATGACATCATCGCATACGCTAAAGAAAACAACATACCTACCATACTTATTACTAATGACATGGGCAACCAGGCAATAGATAATGCTACGATATCATTGTGTGTTGGCAGGACCAGATATCATTATTCGATAGTCCCTCCGCTGATATTGGCAGAATCCCTTGTTGTAGAGCTTGGTTTAAGAAAAAAACATGCGGCGCAGAGAAAGCTGCACAGACTTGAAAAATTGCTTGATGAAAACGGGATAACACTTCCATAACTAAAATTTGAGATACATCAATAAGATTTCAGGGTCGGTGTTCAATATTGAGCACCGGCTATTTTTTATTGACACTATTTTTTATTGAAAGTTGAAATATTTATTTCATTTTGCTATAATCATGAAAACATAATAATCATTTATGATTTTGGGTCTGATGATCAGATTTAATAATATAGTTAGAAAGGAAGGTAATTTAGTATGAAAGCTCGTAAGGATCTTGTTTTAAAGGCATTAAGATGTGAGGAAGTTGAGCGGATCCCCTGGGTCCCGTTCACGGGAGTGCAGTGTGCAAAGCTTATGGATATGGATGCGGAGACATTTCTCCGTTCACCGGAAAATATCGTTAAGGGTGTAAAGCTTGCTGCAGAAAAATATCTTGCAGACGGAGTCTGTTCGGTATTTGACCTTCAAATAGAAGCGGAAGCACTGGGATGTGGGCTCAAATGGTCAAAGAACAATCCTCCTGCAGTAGCGACACACATACTTGAGACAAAGGGGCTTGACGAACTCCCTGAATTTACGAAGGAAAGCGGCCGTATTGCAGATGCGCTGAAAGCGACGAAGATGCTTAAAGATGAAATAGGCGAAAACGTTGCGATATTCGGCCTTATCTGCGGACCCTTCACCCTGGCGCTCCATCTTGCCGGCGCACGTTTTCTGACCGACATGATCGAATACCCTGACAAGGCAAATGCAGTCCTTGAATTCTGTGCAGAGACAGCAAGAAAGATGTCTGCATGGTATATAGAGGCGGGAGCGGATGTAGTAGCGTTGGTCGACCCGATGACCAGCCAGATATCCCCAAGGCATTTCAAAAAATACGTAAGTCAGACAGTTGCTCCATCTATTGAAGAGGTAAAGTCAAAGGGTGGGATAGTGACACTGTTCTGCTGCGGTGACGCTACTAAGAACATAGAGCTTATGATGCAGTGTCAGCCCCACGTGTTAGCATTTGATGAACAGGTGAGCATCCCCATGTGCAGAGAGCTCTCAGCCAAATACAACGTTGCGATCGAGGGTAACCTTCATCTGACCACCACACTTCTTTTTGGGAATCCGACAGAATGTGTTGAAGATGCGAGAAGGTGCATGGAAGAGGGAGGAAATAAGGGATTCATCCTTTCACCCGGATGTGACCTCCCCTTTGACACCCCGGATTATAACCTCGAAGCGGTCGGCAGGTTTGCGGTACTTGGTGAAGAACCGTCAAAGAGCAGCGGATTCCTTTCGCTTGAAGAAGCACTCACGGCGTGCGATGCAGCTGCGGAAGGGTTTGATGATGTGGTGATCGAACAGGGGAAAATATTTGTTGAGGTAGTGACTCTTGACTCTGAGGGGTGCGCCCCCTGCCAGTACATGATGGAATCCCTGATGAGGGTAAAAGAGAAATACGGAGACAGGCTCACCTACAGGGAGACGCTGATTAAGAGCCTTGCAGGGATAAAGAGGGTACAGCAGCTTGGCTGCAAAAACCTTCCCTCTATGCTTATAAACAACGAACTTGTCTTTGACAACATAATACCGACAGACGAAGAACTCGTAAAGGAATTAAACAAGAGGGGCTGATTTGATCCATACCGGATGCCGTTTGATTTCCTTTGTGAAATCAAACGGCATTTTTAAAGAGCAATGAAAATACGCAA
>JAAYHA010000220.1 GCA_012727545.1 Synergistaceae bacterium
GTGTGGGGCTAATGTTGTCATCACTGGAAGAGACGAACTAAAAGCCAAAAATGTACTGAAAAAATGCAGGTCTTATGGGAACAAGGCAGAATTTATTAAGTGCGACGTTTCAGACATCTCAATGATCGCAGATTTGGTTACACGCACGACAGGTGTCCTCAACGGGATCGATATACTCTGTAACCATGCAGGTTTTTCCATACGCAAACCGGCTGTAGAATGCTCCGGGGAAGACTGGGACAGCTTAATGCGAACAGACCTGAAGGCACCTTTTTTCATTGCCTGTGAAACTGCTAAAATTATGAAAAAGAACAAATGGGGCAGGATCATAAATACTGCATCAGTATCTTCGGCCAGAGGGCACAAAAACCTCTCCATTTACGCTTCTGCAAAAGGAGGAATCAGTCAACTGACAAAGGTGCTTGCAAATGAATGGGCAGAAGAAGGGATCACAGTAAACGCAGTGGCACCAGGATACGTACCCAGCGGTCAGACTGCCGGCCTGATCACAGATGAAAATAATAAAAAGGAACTTCTTGAAAGGATCCCTCTGGGGCGCTTTGGAAGACCTGAGGAAATAGCAGCCGTTGTCCTTTTCCTGGCATCTCCGGGCGGCTCCTATATAACCGGACAGACGATCTATATTGATGGCGGAAGAACGATAGACTAGCAAAAACGATCTTGCTCGTCAATAAAATGAAGGTCCTTCCCAGCCGGATGTAAGTCAATGCCCTTATTAAGATATGCCCCCTGCCGTTATTTATCCGGCAGGGGGCATATCATATCCAATTATCCTCGTGCTAAGTCATTTGTCATTATCAGAATGGACTGAGCCCGAAAGATTTCTTCTTTTTTGGTTCTTTGTACCTTATATCAGCCTCACAACCATGGCCACACCCTGGCCTCCGCCTATGCAGGCACTGGCCATGCCTACACTTTTGCCCTGCCGTTTCAGAGCATATAAAAGGGTCGTCAGTATTTTGGCACCGCTCGCTCCGATTGGATGTCCAAGAGCTATGGCACCTCCGTAGACATTCAGGCGTTCCATATCGAAAGGCATTTTACGGTGACAGGCAATGACCTGAGCCGCAAATGCCTCATTTATCTCGATCAACTCCATGTCATCCATGGTCATGTTTGCTTTTTTCAACGCAATGTCCATTGCCTTCACAGGCGCTATCGGGAAATGTTCTGCGTCAACTGCTGCTGCCGAGTAACTTAATATCTCTGCTATAGGCCTCAGGCCATTTGCTTTCGCCCAATCGTCGCCGGCTACCATTACTGCGCTTCCAGCGTCACACAGAGCTGAGCTTGAGCCTGCTGTGATAGTTCCGTCCTTTTTGAAGATCACGGGCAGTTTTGCAAGTGATTCTATCGAGGTATTTTTCCTGGGGATCTCATCTGTGTCTAAGATAAGCTCTCCTTTTTTCCTGTCCTTCACTACTACCGGAACTATCTCGTCCTTAAAAAGCCCTTTTTCTATGGCATCGACAGCTTTCATATGGCTTTGGTATGAGAATTCATCCTGTTCCTGTCGGGTGATCGAAAATTCCGGGATCACTACATCCTCTGTGATCTCACCCATGAGGCGCCCTGCTAAGGGACAGATAAATCCGTCTGCATGAAGAACGTCTTCTGCCTTTTTCTCGCCCATCCTCATGCCCCAGCGCGCATCCCTGAGTATGAAGGGAGTGTTTGTTGCGCTCTCCATTCCTCCGGCAAGGATAGTGTGGGCATCTCCCAGGCGGATCCTGTCGGCTGCGAGCATAATAGTGCGCAGCCCGGAACCGCAGCGGATATTTACAGTGAATGCCGGTACAGACTGGTCTATACCCGCCTTGAACATCGCATTCCTTGCAGGGTTTGCTCCGACGCCTGCCTGCCAGCCATTTCCCATAATTACTTCTTCGACTGTATCAGCGGATGCGCCTGAACGGATGATCGTCTCTTTTAGGGCTGCCGCCCCGAGATCCA
>JAAYHA010000221.1 GCA_012727545.1 Synergistaceae bacterium
GAAGCCTACCGTTTCCTGGAAGATGTCGCTACTTTTTCAGAGATTAGAGCGTTTGCACAGAGGCTACAGGTAGCCAGCCTGCTGCTGAAGGGGATGTCATATCCTCAGATAGTTCAGGCAACGGGAGCCAGCACTGCAACGATAAGCAGGGTCAAAAAATTTGTTGAATACGGCTCAGACGGCTATAGGGATGTGCTTGCCAAGCTGTCTGGAGACAAGAAAGAAGAAGATAAGAAAAAGAAAAAATAAATTAACGGATCTTCTGGAAACTTAGTCCGCATTTTTGTGTAACATGACACAGTGTATGTGGGTTCTTTTTGGATGGGGCCGGAGGCTGCATAAAGCTTCCGGTCTTATTTTATTATCGCCCAGGCAGCAAGGTCATCAATATCTCTGGGAGGATTTCTAAGTGATGTAGGCATAAGCTTCCATAACCCTTTGGGCGGATGGAGTTTCCAGTAAAGCTCGCGTCCTCTAAGGGTGGTGCCGTATTCATCAATTATCTCAAGCTCGCAAATGCCGCTCAGAAGCCCGGTAAGCTCTTTTGAAGATGTTCCGTTGCCGAGGCATATCTTTTCAAGAGTCCTTCCTTCAATAAATTTGAAGTCTCCCTCTTTCATCCAAGGCACAAGAAGCTTCCATTCCCTCTCTTTGAGCGACTGTAATAAGACTTTCTCTGCGGATTTGGGGACTATTGCAGAAAAAAGCAGTCTCTCTCCTTCCACAAAGGCTACACCTATTTTATAACGGCCCGGATCTACCCCGCACTTAATCCAGATCACCCCTCTCCACAGATTCCCATCTTGGATACATCCACATCCACTGGTCAGGATATTTTCTTATCCACTCGGAGATCACCTCGTTGCAGTCGTCAATGCTGCTTTGTAGGTCTTTGCCATAAGGTTTCCCCTCCCTACCCTTTAGCGCAGGGAGAAAGTGCAGTTCAAGCTTATGAGTGTCGAGCCATCTGACACAGTATGCAGGTACAACTGCGCATCCAAGCTTGTCCGCAAGTTTTGCCATTCCGATCGGAGTGCTTGCCGGATATCCTAAGAAAGGAGAGACTATTCCAGCTTTTTTGGCATCCTGATCGACCGGCACAGCGATTATCTCACCTGCCTGAAGTGCCCTTATCATTGCCTTGAGATCTGAAGCTTTGCCAAGGGCCTTCATACCTCCCGCATTCCTGAGTTCCATTATTAGATTTGTGATCCTCTCATCCCTTTGGTCTGTTCCGAGGCCGTTCATAGGGTATCCGTGCTGTGCACACCAGGCTCCCGCGTATTCCCAGTTCCCGATGTGGGCTGTTACTATAAATACACCCTTTCCGGCTTCATAAGCCTCACGCAGGTTTTCTTCCCCGTTGACTGTGACTATTTCATCAAGTTTATGAGCCATTACAGGGATCCTTATAAACTCAGCAGTCGATTTACCAAAGTTCCTATATGCCCCTTTAACTATCCTTGAGGCCTCTTTGTGTGGAATGCCGAGCACTTTGGCACAACGGTCCGTTGCTTCCTTCAGCTTGTTTCGTGTAAACAAAGGTATGATGGATCCAACAAAGCCTCCCAGCATCACAGCTGCCTGATGAGGAAGAGAAGTCACTATTTTTCTGAACGCCGAAAGTACCGACCAGATAAAGGATTGTTTTTTGTTCATGCTATTACCTCTCCTAAAAGGTCATTCTTTTATACTTATATGTCATTATCAATATCTTACGATTATATTGGCAATTATCGGAACTACGATCAATATCGTAACTATCCTGCATATGTTGAAAAGGATCGAAATAGTCGGGTCTGCTCCTATGTCTACCGCTACTATTGCAATTCCTGTAAGCCCCCCGGGAGTCGTGGCAAAAAGAGAGGTCAGAAAATCCATTTTGCACAGCCTTGAAAATACCCATGCGAGACCAAGTGTAAAGATGAGAAGAGAGAAGCTGTATGCTATGGCTGCAGGCAAATATCTTGGTATTTCTGCGATGGAAGAAAAGTCACTGCCTCTCACCAGAACATATGCAACGAGGGCCTGTGATACCCACGAGAGCCAGTCAATTCTGGTATCGACCCCCATGTGCATGATCGCTTTGATAACCAGCCCCAGAAGAAGGCCTCCGACAAGCGCTCCCGCGGGAAACCCTGACTTATGGCCGATGGCGCTTCCGCCCAGAACAGCAAAAAGTACCATGTAATTTGGATTCACAGGCTTCCCCCCGTTTCTAACGCCAAGTATACAATAAAAAAGCGCCCCCATCCAAATCCGGGAGCGCTTTTTGTAACTGTTGTTTTCTACCTAGACTGCGGGTTCAAGTTCCTCATTTTTTGAGGTTTTTTTAAGATAGAGCATCATTAATATTATTGCAACTGTAGCTCCAAGGCTAAGGGCCATGTTGTGGTGAATTGCTATCAGAGCTGCAATACCAAGAACAACTCTTTCAAATTTGTTGATAAAGCGGAACATCCATCCTTCAAGAGCTCCGGCAAGCACTATGACGCCCAGAAGAGCCGAAACTACAAGGATAAAGAGCTCATGGGGAACGACATTCTGCAGCAAAAGCATTGGGTTGTAGACGAACA
>JAAYHA010000222.1 GCA_012727545.1 Synergistaceae bacterium
GTTCCGGCATATGCCTCCAGGCTCCACGATTTCAGGAGGGGTATAAAGCAAAAAACAGTCATCCTTCGAAACGGAGGAAGGACAGACCTTATTGACAGGGCGCTTCTTCCGCTTGCATCGTGGATATGGAAGATGAGAGAAGAGGTACTTGTAATGATTTCTGAATCGATGAAGGATATGTGCGGTCTCCTTCCACATCCGACAGAGATAAGACTTTTAAGGGGTGGGGCAGGCTCTATGTCTCTTCCCGATGAAGATTTCAGATATTCGCTTAAAATAAATAAAATCAGGGAAGAAGCCTTAAAGGTCCCGGTGGTGGGACCTCACAGAGATGACATGCTTATTACCACAAACGGGGCCCCTGCCGCACTTTCGCTCAGCAGGGGTTTTAGGCGTCGTGTCGCTGTTGCATTGATACTTGCCGCCGCGGAAGGTGTGAGGAGGAAGCTTGGGAAAAACCCGGTCCTTCTTCTTGACGAGATAACAGCGGAACTGGACTCAGAGGGAAGAAACATCCTCTTCTGCGCTCTCTTGGAGAGAAAAACGCAGGTTTTTGCCTCTACAGCCGAACCCTTTACCGAAAGTTTTCCAGGCAGGATCTATGGCGTGGATTCAGGGAGAGTTGAAATAATCGATGAAAATTGACGAAAAATACGATGTCATTGTGGTAGGCGGAGGCCACGCAGGCTGCGAGGCAGCGCTTTCAGCAGCACGTATGGGATCAAGGGTCCTGATGCTCAACCTCTATCTGGACAACACTGCAATGATGCCATGCAACCCCTCTATAGGAGGCCCTGCAAAAGGGCATCTTGTCCGTGAGATAGACGCACTTGGCGGGGAGATGGCTAAAGCTGCAGACAACGCGACCCATCATCTCAGATGGCTCAACACATCAAAAGGTCCCGCTGTCAGGACCCTGCGTGCACAGTGTGACCCGGTAAAGTACAGCAACCATTACAGGACCGCAATACTGACATGTCCTGGATTGGAAGTACATCAGGCTATGGTGACGGATCTGTTGACAGAAAAAGGCAAAGTTGTGGGTGTAAAGATACGCACAGGCCAGACTTTCCTTTCAAAGACAGTGATAATAGCTACAGGAACCTACCTTGCCGCTAAGATCCACATTGGCCTAACTTCCCACAAATCAGGTCCTCTTGGCATGGTATCTTCTTCGGGACTGGCAAAGAGCTTAAGGAAAACAGGCCTGAATGTTGGCAGACTCAGGACAGACACTACTCCCAGAGTACTTGCGGATTCGATAAACTGGGAAATGCTTGACCGTCAGGAGAGCATAAAAGAGGCCGACTCTTTTTCTCATTTTGGAGAAAAGAGGGTTTATGAAGGCATTATTTGCGGCCTTACCAGGACAAATAAATATACACATGAGGTAATGAGAAAATATTTTGACCGATCCCCTCTCATACAGGGCACCCTTGACTCAGAAGGTCCCAGATATTGCCCCTCCATAGACGACAAGGTGATCAAGTTCCCGGAAAAGGATACCCATCCTATATTTCTTGAACCCATTAATCCAGAGGGACGGGAGGTATATCTTCAGAATTTTTCAACTTCGATGTGCCTTGAAGCACAGTTTGAGTCCGTAAGGACCCTTAAGGGATGCGAATCAGCCCACATACTTAGGCCGGGCTACGCGATCGAGTATGATTTTGTTGACCCGACACAGCTCTATCCCTGGCTCGAGACAAAAAATATTGCCAACCTCTTCCTTGCCGGCCAGATAAACGGAACTTCTGGATATGAGGAAGCCGGTTCTCAGGGACTTATGGCAGGGATAAACGCTGCCCTAAGAGTAAAGGGCCTTGATCCGCTGGTACTGAGACGAGACCAGGCGTATATCGGCGTCCTTATCGATGATCTTGTTACAAAAGGGACAAGCGAACCTTACAGGATGCTGACCAGCAGGTGTGAATACAGGCTGCTGCTGCGTCATGACAATGCAGACGCCAGACTCTCTCCGGCGGGAAAAGAGATAGGCCTCTTACGGGACGAAGAATGGAATATCCTCCAAAAGAGGTGGCGGGAAATGGAAGAAGAGGCTCAAAGGATAAAAAACATTAAGATCCCTCCAACCGAAAAGATTAATCAAATACTGCGAGGCGCTGCATCTTCTCCTCTTGATGAAGGGATCCCCGCTGGAGAGCTTCTAAAAAGGCCGGAGATAAGTTGGGAAGTCTTTTCAGAAATAACCTCCAGCACAATAGAAAAAGAGCTTGGAGAAAGGATCTCTGTTTCAGCGAAGTATGAAGGGTATATCAACAGGCAGCTTCGTCAGGTCAATAAATTCCGCAGGATGGAGATGCTCAAATTTCCTGAGGATTTTGATTTTTATGCTGTCAGCGGGCTTTCAGCGGAAGGAAGACAGAAGCTTTTAAAATTTATGCCACGAACGCTGGGGCAGGCCTCAAGGATATCAGGTATACCACCGACTGACATACAGCTTTTATGGGTCGCCGTAGAAAACAAAAGGCGTTTAAAGGGTGAAGCAACAGATGACAGAGATAATTAAACCAGCTGATGCGCTCAAGGGCAGCGTTCCTTACAGCCTGAAACTTTCCCTTAAGCTTGCCGAACTCGAAAAGCAATGGCAAGAGGTAGTCGGGACCGCGGCAGCAGAGAGGAGCTGTCCCGTTTCCTGTGAGTTCTCCGAAGATGGATTGCTCATTGCCATCCACGTGGATTCCCCCGGCGTGCTTCCGGCACTGAAATCAAGAAAACCGATGATAGCACGTTCCATCTGCAGTTATCTGTGTGTAAAAAATGTCAGACTGGAGATAAAGGTAGGAAAGGTAAAGAAACCTTCTTTTGTCAAAGATCCCCTTCCGGACCATCTCAGGCGTGCTCCGGTGCTGATTTCAGAGAGCAGTCTCCAAAAAAACAAAAACGAAATTTGCTCTGATATAAGCGACGAAGAACTTGCAGAAAGCCTGGCTAAGTTAAAAACGGTCATAGAGAAACGAAACAGAAGAAAAAAATGA
>JAAYHA010000223.1 GCA_012727545.1 Synergistaceae bacterium
CCCGGCTCTGGGAAGACACTTCTGGCAAGGGCACTCAAGGGGATACTTCCGCCCCTTTCCGACCCGGAGCTTATGGAGGTACTTCTTCTAAGAAGCACCGTGGGGAATTCTATATCAGCCGTCAGAGAGAGACCTTTCAGGTCAGTCCACCACACAGCAAGTGCTGTAGCCCTCTGCGGCGGAGGGAGCACACTCAGGCCGGGCGAGATAAGCCTGGCATCAAGAGGTGTGCTCTTCCTTGACGAGTTTCCCGAGTTCACAAGGGATGTACTGGAAGCTCTCAGGCAGCCGCTTGAGGATGGACAGATAACTGTAAGCCGAGCTTCGGGCAGCGTTGTATATCCTGCAAAGGTCCTGATGGTCGCAGCCTGCAATCCATGTCCCTGCGGTTTTGCGGGAGACCCCATTGAACACTGTACATGTTCTCCATCGGCTTTAGACAGGTACAGAAGGCGCCTCTCAGGCCCAATTCTGGACAGGATAGACCTTCATATTTCCATACCCAGGCTTATGCCTGAAGAGCTCGTCTCTCTTGAGGGAAAGTGCGGAGAGAGCAGTGCAGAAGTTGCTGAAAGGGTACGGGCCGCCAGGGAGATACAGGTAAAGCGTTGGTCCGGGTATGGGATAGGATCAAATTCAGAGATCCCTGAAAAACTGCTTAGAAGGAAGATATTACTGACACCTGAGGTCAAAAGTTTTCTGCTGAGGGCACTTAACCGTGTAAGGCTTTCAGGAAGAGGGCTTTCCAGGGTGCTCAAAGTCTCCAGAACAATTGCCGATCTTGCCGGATCAGAAGAGATAAAGCTTGAACATGTTGCAGAGGCTCTGAGCTACCGGGAAGGGGAAGCACTCTCTTGGATGAAAATATAAAGACGCTTCTTCTCCTTAACGGCCTTGAGGGCCAGGGAAGAAAATTGTGGTTTGCCCTAAAAAGAGGACAGATCTCCATGGACGAGCTTTGGAAGTGCAACTCAAAACTTTTTACAGAGCTCGGGATCACAGAACGGGCTGCTGTCGCTCTCAAAACAAAAATTGACATGAAATGGGCCGAAAGAGAGATCGAAAAATGCCTGAAGCTTGGAATAAGGGCAGTCGGAATAGATGACGGGGATTACCCTGCAAAGCTGAAAGACCTTAAGGATCCTCCTCTGGTGCTTTACTGGCACGGAAGCGAAAAAAAGATGCCCCATCGGTGTATAGCGGCAGTAGGGACAAGAAGGGCAAGTACATACGGAAGAAGAATAGCTCAAAGGATAGGCGAATATTGCGCATATGCAGGAATAGCACTAATAAGCGGAGGAGCGTCAGGTATAGACGGGAACGCACACATGGGGACCTGTACATCTGGAGGAAAAACATTTGCAATATTCGGCACGGGAGCAGATATATATTTCCCAAGGTCAAATGCGAACCTCTTCAGGGATATCATGGAGTGCGGTGCACTCATATCCGAATTTCCGATCGGCAGCCAGGGAGAACAGTGGCATTTTCCAAAAAGAAACAGGATAGTAGCAGCTCTCTCTTCAAAGCTGGTAGTCGTCGAAGCTCCTCTAAAAAGCGGGGCTATGATAACCGCAGGAATTGCGGCAGAACTTGGACGTGAAGTATGGGCGGTTCCCGGAAGGATAGACGAAGGAATGGCATACGGAAGCAACAAACTTATTTTTGAAGGGGCCTACCCTCTTATCGATCTGAAGGATTTTTTTGAGACAGGTGCATCTGCTCCCTTTTCAAATAAAGATAGATTGGCAGATCCTGTGCAGGACGTTGACCTTTCACGTGAAGAAGAGGAGATATTAAAGGTTTTAAGGATTGGCGGAGGGCAGACGGTTGACAACATAGCTCTTGAGGTTAAAATGAGCGCCGCCGACATTTTAAAAACAATTGCAATTTTGTCTGCAAAGGGAATAATATGTTCTTCGGGCTCAGGCCGGTATAGCGTAAATGTTTGAAAGAGGTGTAATTAATGGCGACTGTTAAAGGAACTAAAAAAAAGACGACTGACGAAGCTGCTGAGAAGAAAACCAAAACCACAAAATCAGCTGCCAAAAAGAAGACTGATAAAACTGCGGAAGAAAAGACTAAAACGGGCGCCAAAACAGTAAAAAAGAAAACATCTCCTAAAGCTGCGAAAAAAACTGTATCCAAAAAGCCTTCTTCCAAAGTGAATGGCAAACAGAATTTCAAACAGTATGAGGGAAAGACCCTTGTAGTCGTAGAATCCCCGGCAAAGGCCAAAACACTGGAAAAGATATTGGGAAGCGGATACAAGGTGCTTGCAAGCGTAGGGCATGTTAGGGACCTACCCAAGGGCCGGCTGGCAATAGATATCGACAATGATTTTGAACCGGATTACATTCAGGTCAGGGGCAAAGCAGACCTGATACGCGGTCTCAAAGGGGCATCCCAGGTCAGCAAAAAGACCCTTCTTGCATCTGACCCCGACCGTGAGGGAGAGGCCATAGCCTGGCACCTGGCCTCTTTGCTCGACATAGATCCTAAGTCGGAATGCAGGATAAGGATGCAGGAGATAACGGAGCATGGAGTCACTGATGCTGTAAAAGACCCTGATGCCATAGACATTGACAAAGTTGACGCGCAGCAGGCCCGACGCGTACTTGACAGGCTGGTGGGTTATCAGCTGAGCCCCCTCCTGTGGAACAAAGTTAAGCGCGGCCTCTCTGCGGGAAGGGTCCAGTCAGTGGCGCTCAGGATAATCTGTGAGCGCGAGGATGAGATAGACAAATTCATCCCCGAAGAGTACTGGCTGATAGATGTTGAAAGCAGCAGTACGGACGGAAAGAGAAAATACAAGCTCAGGGCAGATAAGTATCAGGGGAAACCGCTCTCTGTACATGACGAAAAAGAGGCTGAAAAAGTCGAAAAAGAGTTAAATAATGCGGTTCTCAAGGTGGATGAATTCAGGACAAAAGAGAGTCCAAAGGCTGCACTTCCGCCCTTCAAGACCAGCACACTCCAGCAGGAGGCATCCAGAAGATGCGGTTTCGCACCGGGCAGGACGATGCGGATAGCACAGTCCTTATACGAGGGTGTGGAAATCCCCGGAAGAGGACCGGTCGGGCTCATAACATACATGCGTACAGACAGCCTGAGGATATCTCCCGAGGCAGTCGAATCATCAAAAAAATTCATTCTTGACAACTACGGCAGTAAATATTTGCCAAAAGGCACAAACGCCTATGCTTCAAAGGCGAGATCCCAGGACGCCCATGAAGCTATCAGGGCGACAGACCCGTTTATAACTCCTGCATCCGTAAAAGACTGTCTTACACCGGAGCAGTACAGACTTTACGATCTAATATGGAGCCGTTTCATAGCAAGCCAGATGGCGCCTGCGATAATTGCAAGGACAACTCTGATATGCGTAAGCGGAGATTATTCTCTCAAGCAGTCAGGCGCGGTAGTCGTATTTGACGGATGGGGGAAGGTCTTTCCTCTGGGAGTCAAGGATGCAGACATGAAACCGGCAGTAGAAGGGGAGACTCTTCTTATCGACAAGATAATAAAAGATCAGCGCTTCACACAGCCGCCTTCAAGGTACACAGAGGCAGGCCTTGTCAAGGCGCTTGAAGAAAAAGGCATAGGAAGGCCTTCGACCTACGCAGCGATAATCAACACTCTCTCGGTAAGGAACTATGTAGACCGGGGAGAAGAAGACAAAAAACTCATCCCGACAAAATTGGGGAGGCTTGTAAATACCTTTCTTATTAAGTATTTCTCAAGCCTCATAAACGTAGATTTCACTGCGATGATGGAAGATGAGCTTGACCAGATAGAGGCAGGAGAACTTCCCTGGAGGAAAGTGGTAGGAGAGTTCTGGGGAGGATTCAAACCGGTACTTGACGACGTATCAGCCCACGCAGAGAACATGAGACCTGAACCCGAGCTGGTAGGTGAACCCTGTCCGGAATGCGGCAAAGATCTTCTTGTCAAAAGCGGAAGATTCGGAGAATTCATCGCCTGTTCCGGATATCCCGAATGTAAATATACAAGGAACATTGTCAGGACGACCGGGATCAAATGCCCCAAATGCGGGGAGGGCGAACTTGTCAGAAGGCGTGCTGCCAAAGGAAAGGTCAAGGGAAGAATGTTTTACGGCTGCACGAGGTATCCTGATTGCGACTTCATATCCTGGAAAAAGCCCGGAACCGAAAATCAGGAACAAACAGTTACAGATCCCACAGAAGTTGAAAATGCAGAGACAGACATGTAAAAAGATAACGATAACAGGTGGAGGCCTCTCCGGTTCAGAGGCAGCCTGGCAGCTTGCACAACGAGGGTTTTCTGTCAGGCTGCATGAGATGCGGCCCCAAAAAAAGACCCCTGCACATGAGACTGCTTTTCTTGGCGAGCTGGTGTGCAGCAACTCATTCGGTGGGGAAAAACCGACAACTTCTGCCGGAATACTTAAATCAGAATTAAGCCTTTTGGGCAGCCTCATAATGGAATGTGCCCAAAAAAGCAGAGTCCCTGCAGGAAATGCACTTGCTGTAGACAGGGAGGTCTTTTCACGTCTTGTTGATTCGGCTGTTTTATCCCACCCCAACATAGAGGTAATAAGGGAAGAGATGACCGAACTGCCTGAAGGACCCTCAATTATCGCAACAGGACCGCTGACGAGTGATGAGTTTGCTGAGAGTCTCAAAAAACTGGTTGGCAAGGACTTCCTCTATTTTTACGACGCTGTCGCCCCGATAGTCACACTTGAAAGCGTAGATCCCAATTATTCATTCAGGGGAAACAGATACGGAGAGAGTGGAGATTACATAAACTGCCCAATGGACGAAGATGCCTACCGCGCCTTCTGGGAGGCGCTGGTAAACGCTGAGACTGCTCAAAAGCATAGCTTCGAAAACGAGGAAATGCGGCACTTTGAAGGCTGCCTTCCTGTGGAAGTGATCGCCAAGAGGGGAGAAAAGACCCTCCTGTTTGGTCCGCTCAGGCCTGTAGGCTTCACGGATGAAAAAAGCGGAAGAGAGTATTGTGCAGTAGTGCAGCTGCGTCAGGACAACGAAGAGGGGACTCTTTACAACATGGTCGGCTTCCAGACCAACCTCAAGTGGGGCGAACAGGAGAGAGTCTTCCGAATGATACCCGCGCTCAGAAATGCTGAGTTCGTCCGTAAGGGAGTAATGCACAGGAACCTGTTTGTATGTGCACCTACTGTCCTCGACGGATACCTCAGACCCGCAGGAAAAGAGGATATCTTTCTGGCAGGACAGATCACCGGTGTTGAGGGATATCTTGAAAGCACCGCAATGGGTCTCGCATCCGCACTATTCATGACAGCGCAGCTCAAAGATCTTCCCATGCCGGATTTCCCGCTTGAGACCGCAATAGGGTCACTTCTGAATTACCTTAGGACCGCCATTCCAAAAACTTTCCAGCCAATGAACGTAAATCTCGGAATATTCCCAAAACTTGATGGAAAGAAAATCAAAAAGCGCACCGAACGGTGCGAAGCATATCATGAGAGAGCGATGGCTGCGATGAGTAAGTTTATCGCAGAGCAAGGAGAATTATTTACCGTCGATAAGTAACCTTTAATGGCGAGCAGTCGTGAAGACTGGCAAGCAATTGGCAAGCGTAGGCAAGCAGTTGGCAAGCGGTTGGAAGGGCGGTCAAACAGTAGTCAAACAATTGTCAAACAGTGGTCAAACGGTCGTAGGGACCAAGGGGCAGGGGCGGAGAATTGCGGCGTAGGTAATGCCGCGGAGAATTCGCGACGTACGTCGCTGGGGAATTTGCTCGCTTCGCATCGCGGTGAAGTGCGGCCAAAGGCCGCGGAGGTTCAAAATCACAGTCGATACGGTAACTGTTCCTTCTCTCCGTCGTTCCCTGCATTGGCCCCCTCCCCGTCTCCCCGGTATGGGGGGGTTGAGCCGGGATCCGAGTCTGGCCCCCCTCCGTCGTTCCCGAATGATCCAATCGGGAATCCAGGGGCTTTGGGTTTAGGGTCCATAAATTCAGTTATAGCAATAATCCAGAGACACTGGATCCCCGATTGGATCATTCGGGGACGACGATATAAAAAAGACTTTCATTCACCGCCGAGTGGGTCTTCCGGCAAATTCCCCGCGATGCGAAGCGGGCAAATTCTCAAGCGGCCGAAGGACGCAAATTCTCCGCAGCATGATCCTTGCTGCAAATTCTCCGAACCTGCCCTTGCCCCCTACGACAGCTTCACTATTGTTTCACGCGACATGTTTGGTCGCAGTTTCACAATTGCTTCACGCAGGATGAGGCCGAACCCTGGCTCCTCCTGCATTTTCGGCTAAATAGTAAACAAATGCACGTATCTTGTGAATTTTCTTAAAATTTGCTTGAAATTTCAACTCTACATGCTAGAATACCATTCATGGCAGAAAATATCTCAACAAATATCGAACAGTTTTTGTTATTCTTAGAGTCCAGGGGCCGCTCGAAAAACACTGTTACTAACTACAGGGTCGATTTGGAGCAGTTCAGGGAGTATTTGCTGAGACAGGGCATCTCTGATGTTTCTGGGATAGATTCACAGTCAGTTCGGGTCTACCTCTCAAATATCATAGGTTTCGGAATAGCAAAATCGTCCGCTGCAAGAAAGCTTTCCGCTGTAAGAGGCTTCATAAGGTGGCTTTCTTCAAGGGAAGTACTTGATTATGGCGTTGCAGCGGGACTGAAGGGTCCCAAACTGCCGTCGTCTCTTCCAAGGGCGCTCTCATTTGAGGAGACTGAAAAGCTTCTTACAGAAGGTCCTGAAAATGGTAAACACTATCAAAGAGACAGACTGATACTGGAGTTGCTTTATGGTTCGGGTCTTAGAGTATCTGAATTGATAGACCTGAACTGGGAAAACATAGAGACAGATCAGAGAATGATAAGAGTTTTCGGAAAAGGTTCAAAGGAGCGTCTGGTGCCATTTGGCCCCGGCGTAAAAAAACTTCTTGAGGACTGGAAACTCCTCTCAAAAGAAGGGACAAAAGGGCCATTATTCTTATCAGAAAAAGGAGCGGAAAGGCTTACGGTCAGAACAGTACACAGACTGGTACAAAGAGCTGCTCTGCGTGTAGGGATCTACGGGGTATCGCCGCATACGCTGAGGCATTGTTTTGCAACACATCTGCTTGAGCGCGGAGCTCCACTGAGGGTCGTACAGGAACTTCTTGGTCACGAAAGCATAGCCGCGACCCAAAGGTATCTCTCTATCACAGCAGAACAGATGAAGAGAAGTTATATGGAATACCATCCGAGAGCACACGAGTAACTATCAAAATAGAAAAAGAGGAAGGAAGTTGTTTAATGGATACACCGAAAGAACTAATTGAAGCAAGACCCAAAATTATGAATCCTGCCGCAATGCAGGATCTTCTTGAGAAAACGCGGATGGTCAGCCGTGCTCTCCAGTCGCGCAAGGATAGAGGGACGCCTGACTATCCCAAACTTGCAAGGCTTATGTCAGACCTCTCTGCAGCCAACGTATACGTGATCAACGGAGAGGGCAAGATACTCGGCTACGCATGGATAAGCGAGTATGACTGCCCTATAATGTCAGACCAGCTTTTGGACGGTGAAATGCCGGCAGCCTACGTAGAAAAGGTAAACTCGTTCCACGAATCGATACTGAATCACACAGACCACGGTCTTTGTGCTTATGCGGACCAGCCATGCACTTACTCAAACAAGCATGTCCTTTTGGTGCCGATCAATGGTTCCGGAGAAAGGCTGGGGACACTTATCCTTGCCCGTTTTGGATGTCAGTTCGATACAAGGGACCTTGTGCTTGCCGAATACCTTGGCACAGTTGTCGGATTGGAGATCCTCAACGACAGGGGAAAGACTATCGAAGAGCGCGGCCGTGAACGGCTTGTGGTCCAGATGGCAATGAGAGCCCTCTCATACTCAGAAGTTGAATCAGTAAGACACATCATAGAGGACCTGGGCGGCTCAGAGGGTGTTGTAGTGGCAAGTAAAGTTGCAGACAGAGTCGGCGTGACCAGAAGTGTAATAGTCAACGCATTGAGAAAACTGGGAAGCGCTGGTATCATAGAAAGCAGGAGCCTTGGGATGAAGGGAACATATATAAAGGTCCTCAGCCCGCTCTTTTTGGAGGAGCTTGGTATAGCAGTCTCTCGTTAAAAATTTAGGGAGGGTGATATCTTGAAGGCAAAGATCCTTATAGCCGATGATTCGGCCTACATGCGTTCGATACTGAAAGACCTGCTCCTTCGGAACGGATATGACGTTATCGGAGAGGCTGAGAACGGCAGAGAGGTCATTGAATTATACGGAAAACTTAAACCCGACGTTATAGCAATGGATATAATGATGCCTGAAATGAGCGGTACACAGGCCCTCAAGGAGCTAAAGGAAAGATACCCCGAGGCCAGGGTAGTAATGTCGGCATCGATGGGGCAGCAGAATCTGGTCGTTGAGGCCATAAGGGCTGGGGCGGCAGAATTCTTCATCAAACCTGTCCAGGCAGAAAGGGTCGTCGAAGCGATAGACAAAGCCCTTCAGCGCAGGACAGACAGTTTTATACAACAAAAGGAGTAGCTATTTTTATTTATTATGGTAAAATGCGCTCCATAATATTTACGATACTCCGTGCAGAACGGAGACATATTTTTCTTGGAGGTCAGAACCGCATATGGTAGATAAGGTACCCGCAGCATCAGGAGCAAGCGTGGGGGATGTGCTGAACGGAACAGTAGAGCACGTTGCCGCCTACGGCGCGTTTATCAGGCTCGAATCAGGGCAGAAGGCGATGGTCCATATATCAGAACTCTCCCACAACTATGTAAAAAAAGTTGAGGATGTTCTGGAAGTTGGACAGAAAATAACCGCTAAGGTTATCAAGATCGATGAAAAGGGCAGGATAGACCTTTCCATCAAGGCGCTTCAAGTCAAAGAGCCTCCGGCCAGACCGGTCTACCGTGAAGATGACTTTGAGAAGAAGCTTACTACATTCCTCAAATTCAGCGATGAAAAAATTGCCGACCTCAGCAAATCAAAAGAAGTCCGAAGCACTAAGAGAAAAACAGGAAGCAGTCCGGCCGGCAAAAAATAGCTTTGAGGACATGATGACAAAAAATCCCCTTAAAAAGCCGGCGATAGATGATCTGCCGGCTTTTTGGTCGCCTTTAAGTGATGAAGATATCACCGTCCTAAGGAAAAGGAACAGCCGTCGGCGCTTTGACCTTTCTATGATCCATTCTGTTGCCGCAAGATGTTCCTACAGTTTTCCGCAGGTTCTGGTATGCCGGCCTCACAGAAGGGGAGGGGCCCCCTTTCCTACAATGTTCTGGCTGACATGCCCATTTTTAGACCGTAAATGCGGTGAGCTGGAATCTCTGCAGAAGATAAGAGAGTTGGAAGAACTCTTCAGGGCAAGGCAGGCAGAAGTTTCCCTCTGGCATGAAAAGTATGCTCTTTTGAGAAAGAGCATATCTCTAAAAGACATAGATATGCCTACCGGAGTCGGAGGGATAAACTGGCACGATGCCCCTTACGCAGTAAAATGTCTTCACCTGCAAGTTGCCACATGGCTTGGCTGGAGGTATCATCCTGCTGAAGACTGGCTGAAAGAACAGCTGGAAGTTACCGAATGTGCTTGCGGGATTTGCGGAAAAAGAGATGATGGGCAATAAAAATCCTGATCGTATTATATAATTTAGCAAGTCCTTATTGACTTTCTCGTAAAAACCTGTAAAATTACCCATCGTGATGTACATTTTTGAGCCGTTAGCTCAGCTGGCAGAGCACCGGACTTTTAATCCGGGTGTCCCGGGTCCGAGTCCCGGAC
>JAAYHA010000224.1 GCA_012727545.1 Synergistaceae bacterium
CTCTGTTCTGATTACGGAATCTCTGACGGAGTGATCACATACGGATGGGGGACAGGCTGGGATTGGGGAGCGACAGAGGTAGAGCACAACGCCGGCGGAGGTGTTTCCTATACTCTCAACATGAAGGGCGAAAGGATAGAAAGGATGACTCTTTCTGTTTCAGGGGAGCACAATGTGCTTAACTCGCTTGCGGCGTGCGCTGCTGCTCATGAGATGGGGATCCCCATTGAAAAAGTAAAAAATGCCCTCTCCGTATTCAAAGGGGCAAAACGCCGCCTGCAGAAGATGGGGGAGGTCTGCGACATCCTTGTATATGATGATTATGGACACCATCCCAGTGAGATATGCGCGACACTTAGCACTGTCCGTAAAATATTCTCTAAACGAAGGATAGTGACCGTCTTTCAGCCACATCGTTTCAGCAGGACAGCAGCACTGTACAAAGAATTTGCAGATGCGCTTTCACTTGCAGACAGGGCATTTATACTCCCGGTGTACGGTTCCGACGAGATGCCGATCGAAGGGGTGAGTTCCAAAATGATCTTCGATGCTGCATCAGAAGACAACAGGGCACACTATGAACTTTCCGGCAATTTTGACGACCTTGTCCGTTCCGTCTGTGCGACCGCCAGGAGCGGCGATGTGATCCTTACCATAGGTGCCGGCAGCGTAGGGACACTTGGTAAAAAAATATGTGAAACACTGGAGCAGATGAACAAAGAAGAGGGGATAGAGTGATTTGCAGAGGGATCATCCTCTAAAAGACCTGAATACATGGGGAGTAGGAGGGGCCTGCAGGACGTATGACTCGCCTGGGACAGCTCAGGAAGCGTCTGAATCTGTAGCTGCAGCCTTAAAACAAGACCTCAGTCTCTATGTGCTTGGAGGGGGGTCCAACGTTCTTGTCTCTGATGGACCGATCAAAGCATCTGTCATCCATACCGAAAAACTTAATTTTATAAAACTGAGAAGATCAGATAATTGCGAAAACATTGAGATAGAAGCAGGAGCCGGCGTCTCTGTGAAAAAGCTTCTTGCTCTAACAATAGAAGAAGGGCTGGGCGGCCTGGAATTTTTGATCGGCATCCCGGGCACACTGGGCGGAGCTCTGTGGGGAAATGCCGGTGCGGACGGATGCGGATTCAAAGGTTTGATAAAAGAAGCTTCAGGTGTTGATTGGAATGCTCGTACGATCAGGCTTGGCGAGGATCTTTTTGAATGGAAATATCGCTCTTGCCCGGTAGACGAAAAAAAAGTGGCACTCATCACCTCGTGTGTGATATCACTGAAAATCACACCGAAGGATTTGATCTTTAAAAATGTCAAAAGGTTTGCCGGAATGAAGAAAGGGCAGCCTCTGGGAAAAAAGACTGCCGGATGTGTCTTCAAAAACCCTCCCGGAATGTCGGCAGGCCGCCTTCTTGACGAATGCGGCTGTAAAGGCATGAGGATAGGCGGGGCTGTCGTTTCGGCTTCTCATGCAAATTTTATTGAAAATGACGGGGATGCATCATCCCTGGACATATATAAACTTTGTGAGCTTTGCAGGGAGATGGTCCTGAAGCTTCATGGGGTAGATCTGGAATATGAAATTAAATTTCTGGGCAATTTCAAGAAGGACTAAAAAGAGGCTAAAAGTATTTCTGCTGCTCTTATCCTTAGCCGGCGGTATGCTTGCAGCTGCGGAGGCAAGGTATGCTATTTTCAGGCTGTATGGGATCGAGATCGATCCAGGAGGTATCCTGTCTGAACAGGTTGTCTGGGGTACCATAAAACCGCACCATGAAAAGTTCTGGCTGCTTTTTTGGCTTTCAAAGGAAAAATACTGCGAAAATATCGAAGAATACTACCCTGTCAACCTTAGAGTGGAACTCTCTGGTTGGGGGAGATTCAGGCTCGAAGTCTTGCCTCTGGAGCCCTCGTTCAGAATGTACTGGGGCGGTAAGTTCTGGTATGTAGCAGCTGACGGGAGGACATGGCTGAGTTCTCTCAGAGAAAACTCATTCATAAGGTCTGAAAAGGCTGATGCTCTCCCGCTGCTTTCCTGGAGTACAGACAGGGCTACTCCACTGGATCTCTCCGGGGAACACGGAAACGTATTTTTCTCAAGTATGCCGATAGATAAAATATCACTTTGGTATAACAACCTAAAGGTTCTCGGGTGGTCAGAAAAGGTTAAATTTATCCAGGCCGGCATAAAAGAGGGCAAAGATGTCGTCAGGCTGATCTTTTATGATCAGGAAGGCGGAAACGGGACAAACATAATGCTCCTGGACGATCCTAAAGAATGGCAGACAGCCGGACTGGCGATCAAGAAAATATATCCTGATATATCAAAAATTTCTTCCAATGTCTTTATAGATACAACATACAAAGGTAAAATTCTAGTGCAAAATAAGGTACAATAAGGGTTGAAAATGTTTCTCATCTAGAAGAGAGGGGGCTATTTGATTGTTTAGGAAAGCCTCAGGTTATTCATCGGATCGGGAGCCCGAACTCCTTGCAGGACTTGACCTTGGTACCAGCAAAGTCACAGTCGTTGTTGCTGAAAGAGAGCATGGGAGCGAGGAAGCTCAGATAATCGGTGTCGGACAGGCTCCGTCAAATGGTATAAGAAAGGGACTGATCGTCAATCTTGACCAGGCCGTTCGCTCTGTGAGGCAGGCTGTGAGCGATGCACAAAATATGGTTGGTCAGGATATTACGGAAGTTACTGTTGCTTTCGGCGGAGGTGAAGTGACAAGTATTCGCACAAAAGGCATGGTTTCCCTTGGCCGTACTCCACGTCCTGTTATGCAGCTGGACATCGAAAGAGTTATCGAAGCTGCTCAGGCCGATGTAGCAGTACCGGCGAACCAAAGCATACTGCACACGATCCCGGTCGAGTATTCCCTCGACGGGAATGTAGGTATAGATGATCCCCTGGGCATGACGGCTATCAGGCTGGATATCCAGCTGCAGTCTGTGATAGTTCCGACATCGACTATCCAGAACGTTTTGAACTGCGTAGACAAGGCGGGACTGGATGTTTCCGGACTTGTGCTCAAGCCCCTTGCCGCCGCACTGGGAGTTATTTCACCTGAAGAGGCTCTTGCCGGCGCTGTAGTTATAGATATTGGCGGTGGCACTACTGGAGTTGCAGTTTTCTCTGACGGCAGGCCAAAGCATCTTGGACTGATATCTGTCGGTGGCGACCATATAACCAACGACATCGGGAGCGTACTTAAGCTGCCGCTGAACAAATCCGAAGAACTTAAAAGGGAAGTATCTGTCTTTACCGGGCCGGAAGATCCTGAAGAGACAGTTGATTTTGTATACAACAGCAGAAACTACAGCATTGCCAAGAAGGATCTGCATGAGATCGTCAGGTGCAGGATGGAAGAATTGTGTGAAGTTCTGATTCGCCCTCAGATAAAAGCAGCGGGTATTTCTATGTTGCCCGCCGGGATAATACTGACTGGAGGAGTCTCGAAAACAGAAGGGATAGACGCTTTTGTGCTGGATGTAATGGACCTTCCTTCAAGGGTGTCCTCACCGCTTGATGCCAACAGAATGCCTCCCGGAAGGAACAGTCAGGAATACTCAGCAGCGGCGGGTATCATACGTTATATCGCCGAAAAAGAGAGGGACCCGTTCCGTTACCTCGACAATCCGCTGATCCGAGGGGTATCCGGAGAAGATGCCGGCAGGCCTTCTATAGTACCTGAAACAAGAGTCAGGATAAAGCTGGATGAAAACAACAAAGCTTCTAGTTCCGGCTTCAATCCTCTTGAAGGTCTTAAAAATGCCTTCAAGGACCTGTTTTAGATATGACCCTGAATAATTAAAAGGGGGATTTTTTGTGGTCGATATGACTGAAATATTTCAGTTGGATAAATCAAATTACCCAACCAGGGAAGTAATAAAGGTAGTTGGGGTCGGCGGGGCCGGCAACAATGCATTAAATCACATAATAAGAGGCGGACTCAGCGGAGTTGAGTTTATTGCCGCTAATACAGATATGGCTCATCTTGAACTCTCTGAAGCTCAGAACAGGATCATTCTGGGCAAAGAACTGACAAAAGGCCTTGGAGCAGGTTCTGACCCAGAGATAGGTTTTAAATCAGCCCAGGAATCAAGGGAAGAGATCAGAGCCGCTGTCGAAGGTTCAGATATGGTCTTTATCGCTGCAGGTATGGGCGGTGGAACAGGTACCGGAGCTGCACCTGTAATTGCCTCAATAGCTAAGGAGGCCGATGCGCTTGTTGTTGCTGTGGTCACTCTTCCTTTTTCTTTTGAGGGAAAACGCCGCATTTCACAGGGTAATCTGGGTATATCACAACTGCGGGACAAGGTCGACGCACTGATAATAATCCCTAACGACAGGCTGCTCAGCATTACAGAGAAAAAGACAACTATCAACGATGCTTTCAGGATAGCCGATGGAGTACTCCACCAGGCAGTACAGGGAGTTACAGATCTTATCCTTCGCCCCGGGCTCGTCAACGTTGACTTTGCTGATGTGAGGACGATAATGTCCAATGCAGGTTCTGCGATAATGGGCATTGGAGAGGGCTACGGAGAAAAAAGAGCCGCAACGGCAGCCTACAATGCTATCAACAGCCCACTCATGGATACCAACATGAACGGTGCCAAGGGCATACTCTTCAACATTACTGGAGGCGCCAACGTCGGTATACACGAGATCAACGAAGCGACAAGGATCATTACAGAAGCTGCTGATGAGAATGCCTTCATAATCTGGGGACATGTCTTCGATCCAGAAATGGATGATTCCATACAGATAACAGTTATCGCGACAGGCTTTGACAATCAGGTGAAAAAAGAAGCCCACTCTGATCCGGGTTTTTCAAGAAAGGTCGACATATCAGCTGTAAAACATCTCAATGCTTTCAGTTCGACCAGAAACATTCCTCAGCCTCATGCCCAGCAGTCTGCTGATCAGGCAGAGAAAAGGTCCGCATTAAAATCCTTCTCTGTACCGGTGACCAAAGAGAGTGTGACAGAAAAGCCTGCTGAACCAAAGGATGAGAGCCTCTCATCAGACTCCAAGAAATCCATTGCAGAGGATAATAAGCAGCCACAGCCTCCTCTCTCTGCACAGGAACAGGATACGCCTACTGTTATTAGAGCCGCAAGAACAACTCCGGCACAGCCTCCCCAGGACGAGGATATGTTCAAAGGAAGCGGGGCTCCCTTGGACCAGTTTGATGTTCCCGCTTATTTAAGGCGGAGGCGTGAATCCTGAACAAGAAAAGAGAAGCAGGCTCTTGCACTGGTAAGATCACCGCATGGCAGAGCTGGAAAGAATATCGCATGGATGAAGAGTGCGTAGCAGAGCTGCCCAGGGGAGGAGACCTTCCTTGGGCGCTCTTTTATCCGGCAGATTATTCCGTAGCATCATCCAGCCTGGGATATCATTATATTTACAGGGCATTGAAGGAACTTGGCGTTGCAGTGGAGCGTTTTTGCAATGATCCTGTCCCGTTTCGGTCAATAGAAGGGGATACCCTTCTGGAGCGTTTTCCTATAATTACGGCAAGCGTAGCTTACGAAGGAAATGCGGAAATATTTTACAGGTGGCTCAATTCTGCCAATATACCGCTCCTTTCTGAGGACAGGCTCACTGGAAACTATCCGATCATCGGGGCAGGGGGGGCAATGACATACATTAACCCGCTCCTTCTTTCTGCTGTATGCGATTTTATTATTTTAGGAGATGCTCTTGATGCACTGCCATATGCGGTCGGATCTTTGCGCAGTTATCTTGCTGAAGGAAACAAAGAAAAACTTCTTGATGAGCTTGGGGAACATCCATCAATATTAGTTCCGGCGAGGCATATAAGAAATGGAAAAGTAGAGGTTAAAAGGGTCCTTTCAAACGACCAGCCGCTTGATGCCGGCCATCCGATGAACAGCACCTGGCTGACTCCAAGAAGTTCATTTGGCAAGACCCTGCTTGTGGAGCTCCAAAGAGGCTGTGTACGGAACTGCAGTTACTGTACCCTTCCCGGATGCTTTGGAAAAATGAGATACAGGGATTCGGGAATGATAAAAGAGAGGCTTGAAGAAATATTTTCTGCAAGAGAGGTCGATCAGGTAGGGCTCGTGACACCTGAAGCGGGAGATCATCCCCAGATCGAGGACCTTCTGGATTTTCTTGAAAGCAAAAACAAGGGGGTCTCCTTTGCCTCGCTCAGGCTGGACAGACTGACAGAAAAAATGCTGTCTGCCCTCAAAAGAGGAGGAAGACACAGCGTAACGGTTGCACCGGAAACCGGAAGTGATGAACTGCGATTTTCATGCGGGAAGAAATTTACCAATGACATGATCCTCGAAAAACTTGGGATGGCGGCATCTCTTGGGATCGACCAGGCAAAGCTCTATTTTATGACAGGGTTGCCGGGGGAGACAGATGAAGACATCAAAGCGATAGCAGATCTTTCAAAAAGGATAATTGCAGAGACAGGCATGAATCTGATACTTTCAGTAAATCCGTTTGTTCCAAAACCAGGTACGGTATGGTGCGGAAAGGAATTTGTGGGTACGGCTGCGATAAGAAAGAAATATGAGATTCTGGAAAAGGAACTCACAAAAACCAAGAAAAAAAGACCACAGTTGAGGATGACGAGTCCAAAAGAAGCAGAAAGCGAGTTTTCCCTTGCCTGGTACGGGTATAATGAAAGCATGGCACTGGCGAAAAATAATGGGATTTCAAAAAAAGTACGTTTTGATCCTGCCACCAGAGCGAAAACGCTGTTAGAATTAGAACGTCTATGGTAGTTTAATGGAGGTGACTGCATGGTTACAAGAAGAACGCGGAACTACAAGGGAAAAAAGCCAATGGCTACGTTTGGACAGTTCATACTGCCGTTAACTGTAATAATGGCGGTCGCACTGCTTTTTTTCAGTGTTAAACTTTTTTTCTTCAATTCGAATGACGCAGACGATATTCTTTTCAACGAGAAAGAGACAGCGAAACAGGAGTCAATTCTGCCTGCACCTGCAGTAAATGCACCTGCCCAGGATCCTGTTGATCCGGCAGTAAAGAAAAAAGTCGAGATAAAGCCTGCTCAGCCTGTGGATGTAAAAAAAGAAGATCAGCAGAAAAAAGCTTCAGCAGAGACGGCACAGATAAAAGCGACAGCCAAACCGGCCGGATCGTCTAAAGAGACCAGTACCCAAAACGAAAAAGTCCAGACTGCCTCTGTTAAAGAACCGAGATGGGACGTCCAGATAGGAGCATTTGCATCAAAAGAAAACGCTCTACAACTTATACAAGATGTGAAGTCCAAAGGATATACGGCATACCTGACGGAAGGCAAGAAGGACGGAGCGCCCTTTTACAAAGTGCGTGTAAAAAATCCGAAGACCGGAAGAGAAGAGGCCGAAATCCTGTCAAAGAAACTTGAAAAAGACGGATATCCCTTTTTCCTTGTTGAGATAAAGTAGCCTTTGTTAATAATATAAAAAAATATAAAGATACGAAAGGTCGCTGTTTTGATGTCTGGTTTTGTTAAAGAGGTCATTCCTCGCATGCAGGCCCTGCAGATCGTTGCTGAAGGGCTCTCCTTTCCCTGGCATGTGCGGACTGTAGATATGCCGATCGATTCTGCCCTGGGAAAAAGGATATCCGGGGACGTTGAAGCCCAAGAAAAGTATCCGCCATACACCCGAAGCCTCAGGGATGGTTTTGCAGTACAAAGTTCAGATGTAGTGGCTGCGACTCCAGGTACGCCGACATTTTTAAATATGTCCGGAGATATTTTAATGGGTGTTCTCCCTAATATCTCAATAAAACAGGGAGAGGCTGCATCCATCCCTACAGGCGGTGTGCTTCCTGATGGGACTGATGCAGTTGTAATGCTTGAAAATACTCATCTTACAGGAGGATGGGTGGAGGTAAGGGGTGCCGTACAATCCGGAGAAAATGTGATACTTGCGGGAGAGGAATTCCCTGTTGGAAAAAGGGTCCTCTCAAAAGGCGATATGGTAGATTTCAGGACGATGAGCGTACTTGCTACCCTCGGTATCAAAACTGTCCCTTCGATAGATCTTAAAATTAGCATCTTAAGTACCGGTGATGAGATAGTACCTGTTGAAACTGATCCTCTTCCACCCGGAAAGATCAGGGATGTGAACGGATGGTCTGTCAGGTCTCTCCTTTCACGCTATGGTTTTGAGTCTGAATACAGGGGGATACTCTCTGATGAGGGTGATCTTTTTGAGAAGACCGTAAATGAAGAGGCATCAAGTTGTGACGTTTTGATACTGAGCGGAGGTTCCTCTGTGGGAACAAGGGACCATTGTTCCAGGGTCCTTGAAAAACTCCCTGCACCGGGACTTATGGTTAGGGGCATCAATATCGTCCCGGGAAAACCAACCCTGATCGCCGGCAGCCTTGAAGAGAGAAAACTTGTCGTCAGCCTTCCCGGGCACCCACTTTCATGCTTTACCGTAGCGTACGTACTGTTGATCCCATTGTTGCTGAAACTCATAGGGGCATCTGACACAGGATATGGAATAAAAATGAAGCTGCCGATGTCGAGAGATATTACAGCAAGGACGGGTCCTGAAGAGTTTGTCCCATGCAGGATAACACAGGACGGCAAAATTGATCCGATCCTTGCCAAGTCAGGATACATTTCTTCTCTTGCCTCAGCGGACGGATTTATAAGGATCCCAGAGGACCGTGAAACTATAAGAGCCGGTGAGACGGCGGAGGTATGGTTATGGTAGCTGCATACAGTGAACATGTAGAACTTAGAACAGCCATTGAAATGCTGAAAAAAACATTTGGGAAATCAACTGTAAAAAAAACAGCTGATAAAAACATATCAGAGGCTCTTGGATGTATTTTGACAAAAGATATTACAGCGCACAGGAACGTTCCGCATTATGCCGCCTCCGCTGTTGACGGCTATGCAGTTGATGCATCCTCTACTATCGGGGCGTCACAGGCAACCCCGGTATCACTGGATCCCTCAGGATACAAGTGGATGAACACAGGAGCCGATGTGCCTTTCTGGGCGAACGCAGTCCTTATGGTAGAAGATTCTTCAATAGAAGGCAACGATCTTCTGATATTCAAAAGCCTGACCCCATCTGCCAACGTAAGGCCCCTTGGTGAAGATGTTATGGCAGGACAGATAATAGCAAGAGAGGGAGATGTGGTCACACCCGCTCTGATATCCCTCTTTTTATGTGCAGGAATAGATAAAGTCCCTGTCTTCAAAAAGCCCAGGACACTCTACATCCCGACCGGTGATGAGATCATATCAAGAGGTAAATGGCTTTTAGATCCAAAACCTAAATCCGGAACTGTAGCAGAGAGCAATTCTCTGTTTATCGAAGCATCCTTCAAGGAATGGGGATTTGATGTGGACGTATCCCCTGTTGTTCCTGATGATCCTGCCCTGTTGAAGGAAAAAGTCTCTTATGGGGTTGAAAACTATGATGTTGTGCTTGTTGGTGCCGGTTCAGCAAAAGGCCGCAGGGACCATACCCTGGAAGTCTTTGAAGCTCTTGGAAAGGTGATATTCAGATGGATACGCATGAAACCCGGCAGACCTGCAATGGCTGCAGAGATACAGGGCAAGCCTGTTGTTTGCCTTCCCGGTTTTCCCATGTCTACAACAGTGGTCCTGTGGAGCCTTGTATATCCATTGCTCAACTTCCTTTCAGCAAGAGAAGATGACCCGGACAGCATTATAAAAGAAGCTGCAGGATGTATTGAAACCTGGAATACCAAACTGCTTGTACAGCATTCTTCGCCGGCAGGAATAGAAGAATGGCTGAGGGTCAAAACGGCTAAAGTAGGTGATACTTTATACTCATGGGCTCTGACTTCCGGAGCCAGCGTTCTTTGGGCACTGGCAGAGGCAGATGGGATAGCTTTACTTCCTGCTTCGGCACTTGAATGTGAGAAGGGAACAGATGTTACTGTCTGGATGAAAAGAAAAGTTGACCTGGACAGGAGGATACTCTTCCAAGGTTCTGACGATCCTGCTATCCAGCTTCTCGTGACCCCGATCAGACGAAGGGGCGGAGATTTCGTTTCAAGAGCTGTAGGAAGCATGGGGGGCCTTGCCGCCCTGAGCAGGGGAGAGTGTCACATGGCTGCGGCACATCTTCTTGACGACAGTAACGGTACATATAACGACAGCTTTATTGAACGTTTTGCCAACGGGGCCAAATGGGTGCGTATCCTTGTCTTTTACAGGACTCAGGGGATAATCGTGCAGAAGGGCAACCCAAAAAAAATAAATTCATTCGAAGATCTATGTGCAGGCGACAATGTATTTTCAAACAGGCAGCCGGGGGCAGGCACAAGGGTCCTCTTTGACCACCTCTTGAAAAAGACAGGAAGGATCCCCTCGGATATTAAAGGCTATGAACAGCAGTGTACTACGCACATGGAAGCTGCAAATCGAGTCTATACAGGTCTTGCAGATGCAACTCTGGGAATAAAATCAGCAGCGGATGCCCTGGGACTTGACTTCATAGCGCTTGCAGAGGAACCCTATGAACTTGTAATACCTTC
>JAAYHA010000021.1 GCA_012727545.1 Synergistaceae bacterium
ACCTACATCACCGGGAATTTTTTTGGCATGTAGGTATAAAAAACACAGCGGGCGGTACCCTTTGTGGGTTCTGCCCGCTGTTTATTTCTTGGCATCATTATCAGTTTTGTCCTTAATAAAACTTGCTTCTTTATATCAGCGCCATCCTGTATCGCTTCTCAGGCCTTCCGACCTTCCTGTATGCGTACTCAACAACTACCCTTTCATTCATCGTCAGGAATTCAAGGTATCTTCTTGCCGTGGATCTTGAAATGCCCAGCGCATCCCCAACTTCCTGCGCAGAGAAAGTGTCATTGTTCTCTTTCAGAAAATTTTCAACCTCATTGAGACATTTAAGCTGAAGTCCTTTAGGGATGGCCCGGTTGTTAGCCCACGAGGGATCCCTTGTCCGCATGGAGATCAGCGTGTCAAGGTCTTCTTGCTGCCACGGCCTGGTCCTGCCCGTAAGGCTCTGATGGTATATGTGGTAGTTTCGCAGCGCAAGCCTCAGCCTCTCAAAAGAGAAAGGCTTTATCAGGTATTCAAAGACTCCCTGGCAAAGGGCTTTTCTTACAAGGTTCGGATCCTCGCCTGAAGAGGCTACTATGTAGTCAGTCTTCGGAAATTCCTTACGAAGTTCTTCAAGCCCTTCGAGGGCATTAAAATCCTTAAGGTAAAGATCCAAAAGGACCAGGTCAGCTTCGACGCACCTCATCGAATCAAACATCTGCGCACCGCTGGAGACACATTTGAGTACAGTGAATGCCTGTTCGGAAGCTATAAGATCTGAATACAGCTTTTGAAGCAAAGGATCTGCTTCGGCTATCAGAACTTTTAAAATTCGCAAATCATGTTCCTCCTCTTGTTTTAGGAATTCAAAGACAGCACCAAAGACTGCAGATCATCCGTTTATCGGGCACTGGGAAGAGGACAAGACATTAGGGAACCTTAAAGCAGATCCCCTGAAGTTTGCAGCTCCCCCTTTCCAAGTGCGGGAGGCGCTTCCGTTTCCGGAAACACCCATTGGTCTCTTGCCATTGGAAAAGATCCTTTAGGCAATTCGACTCGGGGTCAAGCAAAAATAATAACAGCAATAGACTACATCAAGAAGACTGATTACGTCAAGAAACGGGGATAGTTTGAAAGGTTTATTAAAACCGTTCCTTTAAATCTTTCAAAGAGTGCATTTTTACCCTCTCTCCAATATAATAAGGTTATAAGAACATAAGGAGGCTTTCCGATGTCAAATCAATGCTGGGGCCCCGAAGACTACAATAAAGGGGCAGATTTTGTTCCTCTCTTTGGTAGACCGGTCATCGAGCTGCTTGACCCAAAAAAGGAAGAAAAGATACTTGACCTCGGATGCGGAAACGGCACCCTGACCAAAGAACTTGCTGACATGGGATGCGATGTCCTTGGTGTCGACTCCAGCAAGGAAATGGTCGAAGCGGCAAGATCCCTGGGCCTCAAAGCCGAAGTTATGGACGGAGAACATCTGCATTTCAGGGAAGAGTTCGATGCTGTGATGAGCAACGCAGTCCTTCATTGGATGAATGACCAGTATGCAGTAGTAAGAGGCGTATGGAGAGCTCTTAAACCCGGCGGACGCTTCGCTGCAGAGTGCGGGGGAGAAGGCTGTATCAGGGTGCTGCGGGAAGGAATGAAGATCGCCCTGATCAAGCGCGGCATCGACTACAGGGCACGAAACCCCTGGAAGTTTCCTGAACTGGGAGAGTTTTCAAAAATATTGGACAACCAGGGCTTCAAGGTCGCTTATATTGCAAGGATAGACAGGCCCACCCCTCTCAAAAACGGTCTCAGATGCTGGCTTGAGGTATTCGCCAACCGTCACACTGAGGGTTTTTCTCAGGAAGAAAAGGAACTCTTTTACAAAGAGGTCGAGGACTACTGCCGACCTCTGCTTTACACAGAAGAAAACGGGTGGGTGGCTGACTATGTCAGGCTGCGCTTCCTGGCACTGAAACCACAGATATCAGAATAGCTTGGGATATTGTCATGAAAAGGAGAGGGCTCTCACTATTGAGGAGAGCCCTCTCCTTTTTTGTTTTTCAGACGAAATAACCACAGAAAATTTATAGTCTTATCTGCTTCTTATCCTTTCCAGGTTGTTTTTATATTCAGGGACAGCCTCCCATATTATGTCACCAAGATCGCAGGGGAACTCTTCGCAGAAGCCACAGTGGGGGATCCCTCTGTCAAGAGCGCACATCCTGACCCTGCAATCGCTGCATGTTATGCTCTTTGCGCCGGGTCCGGTGCATCCTGTACACTTTATCTTTGATGGCAGTATGAATGAGTATCCGCCCCGGCTTTCTTCAGCGGCAGCCAGTTTCGAAAGCGTCTCTATGTCGTTTCTCTCAGTTGCTCTGCGTGCTTCACATGAGCCGCAGTCCATGCCGCAGCAGCCTGTCATCTCCATCAGAATATTTCAGAAGAGGGCGATCCTGCGTTTATGATCCCGCTATTTATCGTTTTACAGCCGATCTTTTCTAGTTCGGAAGAAAGTGACTCCAGTCCCTCTTGTACCGTTTTCCACTCGGTATCGAACGCCTGGTCAACAAGAAAGAGTGCCTTTTTTGTACTTTCGGAAAGGGAAGCATCTCTTGTATCGCGATGGTTCCAGAGCCAACAGCAGACTTTTTCATCGTCGGCATAAAGAATGTTTTTAGGAGATACATCGACAACGCTGTCTCCGGCACCAAGCGGATAGAACTTTTCACCCTCCCGGCCGTAACGAAGCACCAGATCACCCTTGAGCTTCGCTGTGTCATGAGCTCCCATCGGAAGGAGGTTTACCGCCGAGACACAATCGTAGCAGTCTACCACGTTCGACACGCTCCATATGTCTCCCTTGAACGTCCTGCGAAGCAGGGCTTCCAGCGACGATCTGTACTTACTGGGTTTAACCCCCATCTTAGAATAGACTTCACGCCAGCCTGCCACATCGGGATGGAGCATCATAGTGTCCTGAGATATCCCAATGTCTTTGAGCCTTCCTATGAGCCCCTTCTTCATGCTTTCAACATATTCATTTGAAGGTTCGATTTTGACTTCAGCCAGCAGCCAGCCGATCTTGGCATCCGGAAAAACTTCAAATATCCTCTTTTCGATCTCTAATTTCATAGTACAGTGATCCTCCTTTTGATTGTCAGTAATTTATTTCTCTCAGCGATCCGACCCTCTTGCAGAGAAGAAGGGCAAGCCATCCAACCGCCCACCCTGCCGCCGTGCCCGCAGCCAACAGAGGCACCACATAGAAAAGCACCCTGACATCATTTACTATAAGTGCAGCGACTGAGACCTGCGCCACGTTGAAGGCCCAGGCACCCGCGACGCTTATCCATGGCAGGCTGAAGTCATCCCTGTATTTTATGTATATAAAGGACATGACAGATGCAGACATCAGGCCTCCGGCCAGGCTGCAAAGGAGAGCAAAAAAGTTTCCTGTCATTACCCAGGCAAGGAATACCCTGATAAGGGTCACGGCAAATGCCTCCTTGACCCCTAAAAGTACCAGGGCCAAAAGGGAGAAGACGTTGGCAGCACCAAGCTTTATCCCGGGAAGCGGCATGGGAAGGCTTCCCTCAAACATGTTAAAGACGAGGGCAAATGCCGCAAGCGAGCCGGTAATGATCATGTTTTTTAGCTTCATCACCAGGTCACCCCATCGACTTCGGATTCCCCTGTAATCCTGATAACCAGCCTGTGGGGCAGACATATGGCGGAATCCCCCGGTTTTTTGAGCCATCCCCGCTTTACACAGTCCTTGTCCGGACAGTCTGCTTCAATAACGGCAATTTTACCGTCTTCTGCTTTCAGCCTGTTCAGGCCGCCATTATATTCGACAACAAACTCCCTGGCAGGATCTCCTTTTTTAAGCAATACCCTCTGCAAAAGTTTACCATCCTGGGTTATTTCTGCGCTCATTACATCAGGGACTGCTGTCATATATCTGATACCCAACACGACACCTGAAACAGCAAGTATCATAACTAAGATATACAGCATGGCCCTGTCTCCCCGCTTCATTCCCATCACTGCACCTCCGGCGCCTTTTTCATAGCCGGATCTTTCAGCAAAAAGCCTTTACTGAGTCCCTTCGTCACATATACTATTGTGCCTTCAGTTTTTTTTGCTACGAGGACAGCCTCTACATTTTTCAATTCCCGCAAAAGGGAAATGCCCCTTTCAAAACCCATAACAAATAGTGCGGTGCTAAGTGCGTCCGCATCTGTTGAATCTTCACTTATTATGGTGACAGAGGCCAGGTCTGACAGGGCAGGATAGCCGGTCGCAGTGTCAAAAATATGGTGATATCTTATCCCGCCTGATTCAAAATATCTCTCATATGCTCCTGATGTCACGACAGAAACATCCGATACTTCAGCGATGCCGAAATATTCTCCTCTGGGCATGAATGGGTGTTGGAGACCAAGCTTCCACTTTCCCGGCTTGGGAGAACTCCCGAAAACTGCAATGTTTCCCCCGAGATCGATAAGAGCTGACGAGACTCCCTCGTTTATAAGCAGAGCTTTTACTTTTTCTGTTATATATCCCTTTGCTATTCCTCCAAGATCTATCCTCTGCCCTTTGGCTGTCTGAACGAAGGTCCCGTTTACCTCATGCAGAACGGAGACCTTTCTAAAATCTGTCATGTCCACAGCCTCTTTAAGCTGTTCAGGATCAGGCACGGCGGCACTCTCTGTTCCTATGCCCCAGAGTTTGACGATCTTTCCGACAGTGGGATCAAATGCTCCCCCAGTGCGTTCTGACCATTCAATTGCCCTTTCAAGAAGAGAGCCTGCCTCTTCTGAAACTTTTACCGGATATTCTCCGGATGCCCTGTTAACAAGCGATACATCCGACGAGGGTATGTTGACCGACAGAAGATTTTCAAGCCTTTCTATCTCTTTCATCGACAGGTCAAGAACGTTGTTCAGCTTTTTGCTGTCATCCCCATACAGAGTTATCCTCACGATCGTGCCCAGACGGTATGATTCCCTCTGGGCCTTTTGAAGAGAGCGTGAGCCGTTATCTCTGTTTGCCGAATAGAGGAAGATAATGAGAATTAGTGTCACCGCGGCAGTTCCAAGATAGATTATGGATCTTGGTAGATGGATTTTGATACTCATCTTTTTCTGTCTGCCGCCTCCCGATTCTTGGAATATTATGTATGTTTTTCTGGTTGTCGAACTATTATATCAATATGAGACCGGAACGATACGATCATCGATATTCTCCGGTCCACATATAAGAATTATACAAATACAAACAAAGGCCTATCTTCTGAAAAGGTTCATCGGCAGAGCCCCATGTTCGGGAAGGTACTTCATTGGGTCAAGTGCCGTGCCTTTTGCGTTGCGGACTTCGAAATGAAGATGGTTGGTCGTTGCCCTGCCCGTTCTGCCGACAGTTGCTATTACATCTCCCTGTTTTACCTTTTGCCCTACCTTAACGTTCATTGCCGAGCAGTGGGAATAAAGTGTCCAAAGCTGATCCGAGTGGTTGATTATGATCACTCTTCCATAACCCCGAAAACCCTTTCCTCCATTTGAAACGACTTCCACGATTCCATCAAGGACGGCATATATTGGGGTTCCTTTGGGAGCGACTATGTCTATGCCAAGGTGTTTTCTCCTGCCCTTCGACCTTGTCCTGTTGAAGAGGCTTGAGAGTTCACCGGAGCTAAGCGGCCACTTCATATCGCTAATGATAAGAGGCGCACCGCCGCTGACCATCTCTTCTTCATCCCACTCTATGTCACCGGGCGACGCAAGTTTTCTGAATGCTGTCTCGAGAGGGTCTTCCTGAAGGGACTGATAATCGATTTCTTTTGCGAACAAGTCCTTTGGAGTTAGAGACATGAAAAGAAATATAAAACATAAAACATAAACTCCTCTGATCCTAAGATCAAAAAAGTTTTTAATTTTGCCGTATTTTTGTCTTGTACTATCTGAAAGGCGATGGGCCACCTCAATGATTCGATCCATAAAAGACCTCCCGGCATTACAGGAACGGTCAGTTTATTTTATCACAGAGCTAAGGCCAGGTCTTGGCTATAAGATCGACCATTTCCTTCATTATTTCAGGGTCAGCCTTGCCGTACCTGCTTCGGAAAGAATGGTCTGCTCCCTCTATGATGAAAAAATGCTTGTCCTTATCCGGTAAGTTGGTCTCCCTTAGCACTCCAAGGCAGCTTTCGAGGGAAAATATCTCATCACAGCTGCCTCTAAAGGAGATAAGTCCTTTAGCTTTAACATGGGAAAGCATGTCTCCCTTGATTTCCGTGCGCAGAGTTGAAAGGATCGGAAGCGACATCATCCTTGCTTCGACATCTTCGTAGGCCATAATACCCGTTCCGCTGAGTATTACCTTCTCTGGAACCTGAAGAGAGCCTTCCTGCATCGAGTTGATATTATCAGCAGCCATAGAAAGAGCTATTATTCCGCCAAGTGAAAAACCCCATATCCAGAACGGTTTTCCCACATTTGCTGCGCAGATGCCACATATTGCGTTAGAGACATCCTGCTGCTCCTGTGCAAAAGTTTTTCCTGAAAAGGCTTTTTTTATCCACCGGGACACGTCATTTGAAAAATCCTGGCGATTTCTTATCTTTCGGCTGGTCTCAACAAGCCATGGAGTATATCCACGGTCTGAAAGGAGCTTCGAAAGCAACCGGAATTTGTTATGCTCTCCCATATTGGCGCTGCTGTGCACTCCGTGGAGGAGGACTATGTGAACTCCGTTCGGATCTTTCGGAATGCATGAGGCCACTCGGACCTCCTTGTCACCGAAGGTCCCGGGGAATACATATTCCTGAATAACCGGGCAGCATTCCGGGATTTTTTTCATTCTTATCTTCCTGATCTTAAACTGAAAGAGGGCGGAATACCGCCCTCTTTACTGATTATTATATTTTTTCTGACTTCGGGCTTACTTTCCCTGGTGGGCTGCAAGGGCAACAGCTGATGCGATCGAAAGAAGCTTGGTTTCAGCTGAGTCTGCACGGCTGGTCAGAACTACCGGCGCAGCTGCTCCGAGAACTATTCCTGCAGTTTTGTTCTCTGAGAAGTAGACTATTGCCTTGGCAAGCATGTTCCCGGACTCAATGTTCGGAACGTGCAGTACATCGGCGTAACCGGCTACGTCTGACTTGATGCCCTTGTGATGTGCAGATTCCGGAGATACGGCATTGTCGAGGGCGAGAGGTCCGTCGATAATGCAACCCTTGATCTGACCACGGCGGCTCATCTGGGTAAGAAGCGCCGCATCCATAGTTGGAGGCATGTCAGGGTTCACCACTTCAACGGCTGCAAGTGCTGCTACCTTGGGGCAGCTTACTCCGAATGCGTGGGCAAGCTCTACTACGTTTTTGATTATGTCGATTTTTATCTTAAGGTCTGGATACATGTTGAATGCCGGGTCGGAGATGAAAAAGATCCTGTCATAACCCTTAATTTCGTGGATGTATACGTGTGAGAGGGTCTTGCCTGTGCGGAGCCCCTTCTCCTTGTTGAGTATGCCTCTCAGGAAGTTGGCCGTCGCAACCATGCCCTTCATGACTATCTGGGCCTGCCCGCTCGATACAA
>JAAYHA010000225.1 GCA_012727545.1 Synergistaceae bacterium
AGCTGTTCAAAAAGCCTGTTATGTTCGCTGCGATCAGTGCCCCGATCAGCGGCATTCCAAACTGGGATATCCCAAAAGCCCCCCCCAGGGTAAGAGCGTCGCGCCGGCCAAGGCCCCCGTGGCATATCCCCATGCATACAGATACAGAGAAAGCGTCCATGGCGATAGAAGCCGCGGTTGCCATGGTGCTGAGATCCAAAGTCATAGTATAGGATCCTCATTTTTATCGACACAGCATCGATAACGGTAAAGGTCAAAGATAAGGAGGAAAAGGACCAAAATCAGGGGTCCGAGAAAAACACCCAGGAAACCCCACTTTATTACCCCGCCAAAGAGTCCGAGTATAACAAGCAACGTTGGTATCTCTTCGCCCTTACCTTTGCTCTTGCCTCCGCTTATCAGGAAGGGGCGCAGAAGATTGTCGATCGTTCCGACTACGATCGATCCCCATGCGAGAAGCAATATGCCACCCTTTATGTCTCCTGACAGGATAAGGTATAACCCCCCCGGTATCCACACAACGGCAGTACCGGCCGGGAACATGCCAAAAAAGAACATCAGCATGCCGAAGAAAGCGGGGGTGCTTAATCCTACGAACCACCAGCCCAGACCTCCAAGTATGGCCTGAATGGCAACGGTCAGGATTATCCCGAAAATAACGGAATTAAGCAGTTTTTTTGTGCGGGAGAAGAACATGGTCTTCTCTTCCTCTGAAAGCGGCGTTACGCTTTTAACATATTCGATTATCTTTACTCCATCCCTTATGAAGAAGAAGGATACCATCATTACAACTATCATCTCGACCAGGATCGAAGAAGCGCCATGGATCAGCCGTTTTGAAATATTTGTAAGGTTGCCGCCTGCCCACTGTGCTGTCTTTTGAACGAAACCCCTGACAGATCCGGAATCCAGAAGAAAATCTTTGAGGTAATCATTAAGCCACTCAGGAAACCACTCAGGAATAAGTTCAACAAGATCTCTTGTCTGGTTTATCTCGTTTCTGGAAATGAAATCAGTAATGACTCCGATAATTTTAGAGATCTCGCCTCCAAGGGAAGCAATTATGTATATGAGCGGTATTATGAACAGAACAGCAATAAGGCAGAGTGCAGCCGCTGCTGAAAGATTCCTGAATCTGCCGCCGGAGAGATCTGTCAGATGACGGTAGACAGGCTGAACTATAAAAGAGAGCATCCCTGCCCATATTAGGGCCATCATCAGTGGATGGGTGACCTGCCAAGCCAGAAAGGCAAAAACTGCCATAAAAAAGATAAAGGCTGTGCGGTCGGCCCGAATGTTATCCTTTCTTTTATTATTTTCTTCGTTTAAATCCAACCGCGTCTCTCTCCTCTGTTGTATAATGGTGTTGGAAATGTTCTGATTATACATCAACAGCAAACGGGAGTGGTGGACAATTGAGTATACCGGCAACAGAGCTTTGCTATCCGTATCCCGAGGAATCCGAAGGGACATCAAAGGCGAAAACTCCTTCCGCACAAAATAGATCTGAACCTGCACGCAGAGAATCCATAAAGGTCATTGCTGTAGGAGGAGGAGGCGGTAACGCCCTCAACCACATCATCACCAAAGGAATAGAGGGTGTGGATATCCTTGCAGTTAACACAGATATAAGAAGCCTCGATATGTCTCTCAGCCACAACAAGATCGTACTTGGTGAAAAAGTCACTAAAGGGCTGGGGGCAGGGGCTCTCCCGCACATAGGCGAACAGGCGGCAAAAGAATCGCTCTCGGAAATACGAGAATATCTCAGGGGATCCGACATGGTATACCTGACTGCCGGAATGGGCGGCGGGACAGGCACAGGAGCTCTTCCGATAATTGCCCAGACCGCAAAAGAAATGGGCATTCTTACAGTCGCAGTAGTCACCAAACCCTTTATGTTCGAGGGAGCCAGAAGGATGCGTTACGCTGAAGAGGGTATAGCCAAACTTCGTCAATGCGTAGATGCTCTTATCATTGTACCCAACGACAGGCTTCTTGAGATATGCCGCAAAGAGACCCCTTTAAGCGAATCCTTCTCAATGGTCGACGAAGTTCTCCGGCAGGCAGTTCAGGGCGTGACCGACCTTGTTATGCGTCCCGGAATGGTCAATGTTGATTTTGCTGACCTTAAGGCGGTAATGAAGCATGCGGGCATTGCGGTCATGGGTGTAGGATGTGCCAAGGGTGAAAACAGAATAGACAACGCACTCAGGGAAGCACTGGAAAGCCCGCTTATGGAATGTTCAATGCATGGAGCCAAGGGAGTCCTTATGAACATTACATGCGGAGAGGGCCTTGGTATCTTCGAGGTACAGCAGGCGGCAGCATATATTGAAGAGATCATCTCAGATGATGCGACCTTTGTATGGGGTTGTGCCGAAGACAGTGATATGGAGGAAAACGTTGAGATAGTGATCGTTGCAACAGGTTTTGAAGACGGCAGTCCGGAAGGCAACAGATCTCTCCAGGAACCACCTGTCAGTGCACATAGGCCCGTTTTCAAACAGGAGATCCAAAGACCGGTTTGGCACGAGCCTGTTTCTGTTGCTGCAGGAGAAAAGAGAGAAAAAGAGGAACCCCCTGTACCGGGAGTCAGAAGAGGACCATCATGGCTTGAGGAAAAAGTTGAGATGCCGCCTGAAGAAGCGACACCGAAGGAATTATCCGAGGAACTGGATGAGCCTACTTTCCTGAGAAAAAACAAAACCTCGGGGAAACCTCAGACAGACTGAGCCTCTGATCCATATTAATCATAGACGTAACGCAGGACGCCCCCTGTTTTTAGGGGGCGTCCTGCCTGTTATTTTGAACCGGGATCATCAGTGGGAAAAAAGCAAAGAGTGAATAAGGGATCTTTGCGCTGTAGAAAAAGCCATAGGAAGAAACAAGGTCAAGTTTAGTCAATGCCTTAACGCTCATTTTAAGACATATAATAAACAAAGAAATGGTCATTTTCCCGAAAACGATGATTTCCAGTGATATAATTTGACGAGTTTTATTGTGCGGCGGCAAAGGCAGCCGAATAACAGGAGGAATTCAGATGGCAGTAAAAGCCAGTTCAGAGTTTGATTATGAGATATGCAACAACAGGATCAGACCTATAGCGGAAGCTCTTATATCAAAATATGAAGAGCTGCGCCACATAGATCCGGATAAGATACTTTTCCTTGTCAACCACAAAAGCTCTGGGAGCAAAAAACAGATGGTGCTTGCCAGGACCAGCAAGATCTCTCCAAAATGGACAGAGATACTCTACCAACTGGGGGCCTGCTCATATTTTTATACTGTTGAGTTCTATGCAAAGACAACGGCTGCAATGGACGAGAGCCAGATGGTCGCGCTGGTCTACCGTGAACTGAGAAGGATAGGTCCCGAAGGCGAGATACTGATACCCGATGTGCATGACTGGTGGCAGATACTGATGGGCCTGGGAAGGAAATGGTTCTACCCGGACAGCACATGTCCTAACCTTCTGGATGACAACGTTGACTGGAAGAAACTGATGGGACAATACTACGAGGATATTCATACTGCCGAGTAGGGACAGGATCATTTTTACAGCTGATATCTTCAGAAGTTAAAAGTTAAAGCCCCGCGCCGCGGGGCTTTTTTGCTATCAGGCACCAAGCTTGATGCGTTCGTAACCGGGTTCTCCGTCCTTTTTGTCTGTGATCTCAAATATTTCGAGTATCGGAAGTTTTTTCCATATCTTCTCTTTGCCGGAAGAGTATATTATCTTAATGTCTGTGAGCCCGAGGATGTTTTTTCTTCTGATGTCAAGGCTCGCATTCTCTCCATCATTGAGAGCTTTATCCTTTAAGAGATTTTCAGACCAGATATTCCTTCCGGTTTCAGATATGAAGATCGCATATATCACAGACCCCGAGCTGTTTTTAAACTCAAGGGGAATGCCCGTCTCTTCCTGCTGTTCTTCTGCCGGAGGCGTGGTGCTGCAAACCTCTGCAAAAGCAGGCAGGGCAAGAAAGAGAAATATGATCGCTGCAAATACCGGTATCTTCTTCATAAGATCGCTCCTTTCATTATTATTCTGTAATGTAATATCATTATGTTCAATAGGTAAAATAGCCTGTCTAAGTTATTATTTTCTCGGGTATTATCGGTAAAGATACAGTTCATATTATCTCTTCAATTTAGGACGGGGTGATGGGCATGATTTGGAAAACATCAGAGAGAAACCTCCTTGGGATACTCTTGGTAATTGCTTTGATTTTATTATCTTTCGGAGCGCTCCCTGCTCCCGGTGTCGGTGAAAAAGAATTCCTGATAAAAAATTTTACCCCGCAGGGAGAGGTCAGGGGAAGAATTGAGCTCAAAGCAGTCTTTAACCGAGATGCCGCACCTGAAAACAGTATAGGGAGGTCCCTTTCTTCTGAAGAGCTGCCATTTAAATTTACTCCGGCAATTCAGGGTACCGGAAAATGGGTGAATGCCACTACCTTTGTCTACTACCCCAAAGCCGGTCTTCTGGAAAAAGCGACCTTGTACACGGCAACTGCCAAAGCCGGACTGAGAGACAAAGAAGGCCTTCTGCTCTCCGGAAAGCAGTCCTTCCTTTTCAACACAGCTCCGCCGATATTTATTGGTGCAAAACAGACAGATTTTGATATTGAACGCGAAACAGTCAGTTATGAACTGGAATTTTCACTTCCGGTATCACCGGCAAGGCTCCGAGGGTACACCGATGTTAAAGAGACGTCGGGAAAGCCGGTGGAGTTCCAGATAGTGCAGGGGCCTGCGTCGAGAAAAGTAATGATGAACGTACTGACCCCCGGCAGTCCCAAAAACATGAGACTCTCCATATCTGCAGGAATGCCTGCCGCCGCGGGTAATCTGGGGCTGGCAAAGGGAATTTCTGTCAGCCTGGATATTGTCCAAAATATGGAGATGAGGGATTCAAATGCCTTTTCACGTATAAACAACGGGGAAATATACGTTGAGACGACGGCTCCCGTTGATTTTTCCAAAGCCGGCGCGTTTATTGAATTGACACCGAAAAGCAGTTACACCATCGAACCAAGGGACAGGGGATTCGCAGTTGTAGGTGCTTTCGAGCCCCAGGACAGGGTAAAACTTACCGTCAGAAAGGGTTTCCCGGCGCTGGGGGGCAAACCTCTTGGCGTTGAGTGGCAGAGGACTTTCATATTTCCTGAGAAAGAACCGGAGATACGCTTCACAGCACCGGGACGGATCCTCTCTCCCGCGGGAAGCATGAGGATCCCCATAGAGACAGTGAACATAGACACCGTACAGATACTTGTCTGGAAACTATTCGAAAATAACATACCGATCGGCATGAGGAGCCCGTGGTCGGAATATCCCATCGATCTTTCTTCAATGCAGTCGAACAAAGAATATAAGGTGCAGGGTGGCCTCAATAAAAAAGTACGCAGCGCCCTGGACCTTAAGCCGCTGATAGGGAACGAAAAAGGGGTGTTCCTGCTGCTTGCGCAGAACAACATCGGAGAGTGGACCGAAAGCAGGCAGGTAGTGAATGTTACAGATATCGGAGTGACCGTCAAGGCCGGCCCGGATTCAGCACTTTTCTGGATAAATTCTGTAAGTACCGGCGATCCACTGCACGGAGCGGAAGTGACGCTTTGGTCGTGGTCGAACCAGCCTGTCGCAAAAGGCAGGACAGACAGAAAGGGTCTTTTACAGGTCAGATACAACTCTGACGGAGATCTTTATCCTGTTATGGCAACCATA
>JAAYHA010000226.1 GCA_012727545.1 Synergistaceae bacterium
GTACCTGTAAACGAACAGCTCGTTGTTGAATTCTATGCCCGTTAGGGAAACGAAAGGTGGGGGAGAATATGGAGCATGATCGCCATGAGATCATAGTACAGGAATCCACCCCGTCATACGGCAAAATTACCATTGAGCCATTAGAGATTGGCTATGGGGTAACTCTGGGCAACTCGCTTCGCAGAGTTCTGCTCTCTTCTATCAGTGGTGCTGCTATTGTTGCGGTGCGTATTGAGGGGGTTCTCCACGAGTTCAGTACAGTCCCGGGTGTAAAAGAGGACGTTATTGAGCTTTTGGTAAACCTTAAACATATACCGGTACGCTGTCACTCTTCAGCTGTAACTACACTCAGGCTTGAAGTAAAGGGCCCTAAAGCTGTTACAGCTGCAGATATCGAACCCGACAGCGAAGTGGAATTCCCGGATCCGGAGGCATATATTTGCACTCTTGAAGAAGGGGCCACTCTGATTATGGACCTTTACGTCGGTACAGGGACAGGGTACTTACCGATAGACCGTCCCCGTCCTTCCTATCTGCCGGTTGACGCTCTTCAGACAGATGCGCTTTATTCACCTGTTAAAAGAGTCAAGTACGATATCCAGGACAAGCGGATGGGGCAGAGAACCGACTATGACAGCCTTACAGTTGAAATATGGACTAACGGAGTAGTTTCTCCGGAGTCGGCTGTTATACAGGCCAGCAGGATCCTCAAAGGATACTATTCTTCTATTGTGGATTCATTGGCAGGTCCGGGCAGCAGCGCACTTGAAGAGATAATAAAAAGCGAGGAAAACACAAAGGTCCTTACCGTTGCCTCAGGTTTGGAAAAACAGGCTGTAATTGCTGGCTTCCCAATGGGTGAGAATTCTATATACTCAAGACCGGTCAGAGATCTTGAACTTTCCGTTCGCAGCGAGAATTGTCTTCTTCGCGGCGGAGTTCATGTGATAGGTGAACTGGTTTCAAGAACAAGGGAAGATCTTCTCAAGATACGCAACCTAGGCAAAATATCGCTCAGGGAAATTGAAGAGAAACTTTCAAAATTCGATTTGAATTTGAGCGGTGATATCAGTACACCATTAGACGATATCGCCGAAATGAATGAAGAGATACAAAAGGAGGAAAATTAAATGAGACACCGCGTTACAACAAGGCGGTTGGGACGCTGCAGCTCCCATAGGTGGGCCATGCTTGGCAATATGGCAGCCAGTCTCTTCATTGAGGGCAGCATTGTGACTACAACGACCAGGGCAAAGGAAGTTCGCAGAGTAGCCGAAAAGCTTATTACCAAAGCTAAATCAGGCAACATCAACGACCGTCGTCTTGTCGTGGCACGCTTGCCGCATAAAGAGGCTGTAACAAAGCTTTTCAATGAACTTGGACCTAAATATGCTGACCGCAACGGCGGCTATACAAGGATAGTAAAACTTGGCGCCCGTGTCGGCGATGCTTCCGAGATGGCGGTTATACAGCTGGTCGAATAATTTAATGAGTTCAGGTACGACCCTTTACCTCAAGGGCGCGGAGTTCCGGTATCCCGATAGTGACAAAAAAGTCCTCAAAGGAATAGATCTGGATATCCGCGCCGGCGAGTGGATAGCTCTTCTAGGACCTAATGGGTCGGGTAAATCTACTTTGCTGAAATTGTTTAATGCCCTGCTGTTACCATCGCAGGGCAGTTGTTTTGTTGACGGGATAGATACAAAAGAGCCACAGAACATTGACCTGATAAGGTCTAAAGTATCTATGGTATTTCAAAACCCCGAGGATCAGATAGTTGCATCGGTGGTAGAGGAAGATACTGCTTTCGGACCGGAAAATCTTGGGTTGCCGTCTGATGAGATCGTGATCAGAGTAAAGGATGCCCTTGTTGGAGTCGGACTTTGGGAAAAAAGAAAACACTCCGTATCCTCGCTCTCTGGGGGGCAGAAGCAGAGACTTGCGCTTGCGGGAGTCATGGCGATAAGATCCGGCTCTCTTTTGCTTGACGAAGCTATGTCTATGCTGGATCCAACGTCCAGAAAAAGTTTTCTTGAACTCATTAAAATGGAACACAGCAATGGCCGAACAGTTGTACAGGTCACGCATAGGCTTGATGAGATACTCTACTCAGACAGGACAGTTCTCCTAAATGAAGGTCAAATTTCCTGGCAGGGAAATACTGATGTTTTTTTATCAGGATCGGAGAAAGAGCTAAGGGATATGGGATTTGCTAAACCACCTGTGGCTGTTCTTAAAGAAGAGCTTGTAAAGAGCAGGCTGATACCAGCATCTACGAGATCCGATATTGCGGAAATAAGGGAAAAGCTATGTCTCTCTCAGTTAATGACTTAAGTTTTACCTATAACTCTGGACTGCCTACAGAAGCAAAGGCTCTTCAGAATATATCGTTTAGCGCTGAGAAGGGTGAGATCCTTTCGATAGTCGGTCATACCGGCAGCGGTAAATCTACACTGGCGATGCACTTAAATGGCCTTTTGATCCCTCAATCGGGTGAAGTTGTAATTGATGGTATAAAAACAGACAGCGATCCGAAAAATCTCAGAAAGATCCGTCAATCCGTTGGACTTGTTTTCCAGTATCCTGAACAGCAGATATTTGCTGAAACAGTTAGCGATGAGATATCGTTTGGGCCCTTTAATTGGGGCTTAAGGGGGGATGCCCTTGAAAAAAGGGTGCTTGATGCAATGGAACTGATCGGACTGGATGCCTCTTTTGCTTCAGCCAACCCTTTCCAGCTTTCAGGCGGAGAGAAGAGGCGCGTCGCAATTGCCTCAGTGCTTGCATCGGAACCCAGCTATCTTGTGCTGGACGAACCTACTGCAGGGCTTGATTTAAGCGGTGTGTGCGAATTAACTTGTCTTTTAAAGTCCATGTGTGAAAAAGAAATATGCGTTATCCACATAACACATGACCTGGAACTGGCATTAAATATCAGCGACAGGATACTGATCATTTCTGAAGGCACTCTAACTGCAAATGGTACTCCGTCAGAGATATCAGACATGCTCTCTGAAATAAATGTTAAAGGCCTAATACTTCCTGACATACTCTCCCTTTCATACGAATTAAAAAAAACATACGGAACAGAAGCCATAACTTCTGATCCTCATATGCTTGCAGAGCAGATCAAGGCGGTCAAAATTACATGTCGCTGATCAAAGGTGTTACTCTGGGCCAGTATATGCCGGCAGATTCCTTCTTTCATAAACTTGACCCGCGCTGTAAACTCCTTGTTACAGTGCTTTCGATGATTTTGATTTTTATGTCGGGAAACTTCCCTGCTATGGCAATATGGGCATTTTTTATAATCTTCATTGCAAAGAAATCCCAAATACCTGCAAAGGCATTGATGAGATCGGCAAAACCGATCCTGGTATTAATTATTTTTACATCGCTACTTCACATTTTTTTTACAGGGGGCAACAATATCATTTTCTCTATAGGACCGCTGAAAGCAAGTGCAGAAGGCACAGTAACAGCCTTTCGAATGGGGTTAAGGCTTTACCTGCTGGTTTTATTCACTGCCCTGCTCACTTTCACAACAAGCCCATCTGAACTTTCTGATGGTTTGGAAGCAGCTTTTGGCCCTTTCACACGTTTTGGTTTTCCTGCACATGAGGTTGCTATGATGATGACGATAGCCCTGAGATTTATCCCGACTCTATTTGAAGAGACCGAGAGGATCATAAATGCACAGGTTTCAAGAGGTGCGGATTTTGTTAGCGGAGGCTTGATAAAAAGAGCCAAGGCATATATCCCTGTACTCATACCTCTCTTTGTCCTGGTCTTTAAACGTGCAGACACACTTGCTTCTGCAATGGAAGCAAGGTGTTACAGGGGCGGAAAGGGAAGGGTAAGGATGTATCCGCTAACATGGGGAAGTGCTGAAAATAGGGCCCTGATGGGCTTCTTTGTTTTTTGTACAGTTGTGATATGCCTGAACAGGTGGGGATAAGGATGCCAAGATATGCTGCTGAGTTGAGCTATAATGGTGGTCTTTACGCAGGGTGGCAGGTGCAGCCCAACAGGCTTTCCGTTCAGGAAGCGGTCGAAAATGTGCTGTCGATGCTCAACAAACAGCCTGTTTCAGTCAAAGGCGCAGGCAGGACAGACTCAGGAGTACATGCCAGGGCGCAAGTCTGCAGCTTCGACATGTTAAACGAATGGGATGAACACAGATTATTGATGGCATTGAACTCAAACCTTCCGCAAGGTATTTCAGCAATGAGGCTGACTAAGACAAGGTCTGACTTCCATCCCAGATATGATGCCCTTAAAAGGGAGTATGTATATTTTATCTGGACCGGGATGACGATATACCCTCATATTTCGCCATTTACCCACTGGATAAGGGGAGGGCATTACGATTGGGATCTTGCGGCAGAGGCATGCCGTTTTATTGAAGGTGAACATGATTTCACAAGTTTTTGCCGTCCAACGAACGTTCCTGATGATCCAGTAAGAACGATGTACAAAGTAAAACTGAACAGGCGTGGACCGTTGCTTTGGCTCAGGATCGTAGGAAGCGGCTTTTTAACGAACATGGTCAGAATAATAATGGGCGATCTTGAGCTTGTTGCCAAGGGAAGAAGAGAACCCGAATGGATAAAGTCTCTTTTTGAGCCGGGCTCGGAAAAGTCCAAAGCCGGCAGGACTTTTCCGCCAAACGGCCTTTTTTTGTGGAGAATAGAATACGGAGAGCACTTGTGGAATAGCCACAATAGAGTCCTTTGATGTAAAATGATTTCGTCGTAAAAGAGCGGGAGCCTTTGCAGGGCATCCTTGATTGTTTGGGAGGCTGACTGATTTGTGGAGTAAAGATATTGGGATCGATCTTGGAACTGCAACTGTAATAGTTTTTATAAAAGGAAAAGGGGTCGTACTCAGAGAACCCTCTGTGGTAGCTCTTGATCAGAACACAGGCAAGATCCTTTCGGTAGGTGAGGATGCCAAGGTCATGATCGGAAGAACACCTGAAAATGTTGTTGCGATACGTCCTCTCAGGGACGGCGTGATCGCAGACTACACAATGACAGAGGTAATGCTGAGGGAATTTATAAAAAAAGTCACATCAGGTATAGAGAGGATAGTAAGGCACAGGGTCATGATAGGAGTCCCTGCGGGGGCTACCGATGTGGAGAGGCGCGCTGTACTTGAAGCCGCTCTTGAAGTAGGTGCGAAAGAAGCATATTTGATCGAGGAGCCTATGGCAGCAGCGATCGGAGCCAACATGCCCGTAGGTGAACCCGTCGGAAACATGGTGGTCGATATTGGAGGGGGAACAACAGATGTCGCAATAGTCTCCCTTGGCGGTCTTGTAGTTTTCGAATCTCTTCGTGTCGGAGGAGACAAATTTGATGAAGCCATAATAAGATACATGAGACGCCAGTATAACCTTGCCATAGGAGAACAGACCGCTGAGGATCTCAAAAAAACTATTGGGTCCTGCAGGGAGAGAACACCGGAAAAGACAATGGATATAAGAGGACGGGATCTTGTCCAGGGGCTGCCGAGACAGATAACTGTAAGCAGTCTGGATGTTGCAAGGGCAATAGAAGAACCGGTGGGAGCCATAATTGCCGGTATAAAGAGAGTGCTGGAAAAAACACCTCCGGAACTTGCGGCTGACGTTATCGACAGAGGCATCATCCTTACAGGTGGGGGAGCCTACCTCAACGGACTTGATCAGCTGATAA
>JAAYHA010000227.1 GCA_012727545.1 Synergistaceae bacterium
AAAACACCGCCGTCGCCTCTTTTCATACCCTGAGGCGATATGCCTGTAAAATTATCCCGACCATTTACAGTTCTTGTGGTTTTTGTGGTATAACCTTTCCTGTGGACAATATTTTTGTATACATATGGGGGCGTCACTTTTGTCAGAAAGCCGCTTGAAAACATTTATCGGCATCACGTCTGCAGCTGCGATCTCTATGCTGGGAGTAGGCATCGTAGCCTCGGGACTTCCCGCAAGGGTCATAACGCTTTCAGGTGGAGATGCCTCGCTTGTCGGCCTTCTGGCTTCAAGTTTCGCTCTTCCTTATATTTTTCTTCAGGTACCCTTCGGAAACCTCTCTGACCGCTACGGCTTCAAACCCTTCCTGCTATTTGGCTATTTCCTCTCTGCTGTGTCAGGGATCATATTTTACTTTGCCAATTCCTCTATGCCGATATTTATCGGGCGCGCTGTCCAGGGAGCGGGGGAGATCCCCGTATGGGCTACGGCCCCGGCAATAATTTCAATAGCATACCCGAACAACAAGGGAAAGATGATAGGCATATACACTGCAGCAGTATACATCATGCTCTCGGTCGGCCCTCTCCTTGTACCAAGCATGCCTGATATCTTCGGGGAAAGGGGAGGTTTTCTCTTTTTCAGTTCATTATGCTTTCTGGCTTTCCTTATAGTTTTCTTCACCCAGAAGAACAGGAGACCTGAACCGGGGAGCAAAAAAGATTCTCTGGAAATCAAAAAAGCCTTCGAACTTCTCTCCGATGTCCCGGTACGGATCGTCCTGCTTGGCATATTCCTATATGGCTGCGGCCAGGGGCTTCTCTTCAGCATTGCCCCGGGATGGCTTGTGACTGCCAGACAGTACGGCGGGATGGACATAGGGATCCTCTTTTCCGCATATTATCTTTTCATAGCCGGAGCACAGTTTTTTTACGGACCTCTCTCTGACAGGTTTGGAAGGGAGATCTTCATGATACTGGGTCTCATCTGTTCTGCACTCTCGTGGGCGCTTTTCCCATACACAGGAAAGCTCTTTGCAACATTACTGCTTGGCATCTCAGCAGGATCCCTGGGAGGATTTTTTGTCTCCTCCATGGCATTCCTCAACGAAAAAGCTCCGGACAGCCTTAAAGGGACCATTTCAGGATCCTATTATCTTTTCTGGGGCATGGGATATTTTCTGGGACCAATAATGTGGGGGGTCTTTGGATCTATGGTTGGGATGCAAAAAAGTTTTTTTGCCTTCAGCGCTTTTCTTATTATGGCTGCCGCCACGATCTGTATAATATGGCGAAAAGGATCAGGAGTAAGGCCTGTTTGACGACACTTACCCCACCCTGACCGCAGAGAAACATCTCCTTTTCACCGGCATAGTGAGGGTGATATTGGACAAAGAGCGGGCCTCGGTGTTACATTAGACCGGAATACACAGTAGGAGTATCGCTAAAACCGGACAAGGAGATGATAACTATGACTAAGATCGAAAACATACTAAAGGCAATAAAAGATGACCTTCTGCCGCTCACAAAGAAGGGGGTGGAGGAAGGCAACCATGTCTTCGGAGGATTGGTCCTTGACGCAGCCTCGTTAAAAACCATAGTTGCCGGGACGAACAACAGGCAGGGAAATCCGATCTTTCACGGAGAAATTGATACGATCCTGCGTTTCTTTTCGATGAAAGGCCGCCCCGCGCCTTCGGAATGTATTTTTGTGGCCAGCCACGACCCATGTTCAATGTGTATCTCAGCTATAGCTTGGTCCGGATTCAGGGAGATCTGGGTCCTTTTCGGGTATGAAGATGTTGCGAAGGATTTTGAGATGCCGGTCGACCTTATGATGTACAAAGAGATCTTTGGAGTTGAGGGCGCAAAGGACGAAAATTTATTCTTCAGAAAATACAGCATCAAGCGAGAATCAGAAAACGAGTCAAATGCCGCGATCCTCAAGGAAAAAATAGAAGAATTGGAAAAGCTTTACTCGTCCCTTGAGGTAAAGGATTTTGAATACCCCGGGATGTAGTTTCATAAACATTTTTTGGTAAAAAGCATAAGGAGGGTGTCTGATTCACCCTCCTTATGCTTTTTATTTATATCAGCTTGCGGGGACGCCCTACGGTCTTCTTTTTTTCCCCGGTCA
>JAAYHA010000228.1 GCA_012727545.1 Synergistaceae bacterium
CAGAAGTGGACTTCACTCGATATGAAGTCAATTCATTTGTCTCAAACAACCCAAATGACGGCGCTCCGGTCATCAGAGAGACAAATCCCATTTATTACAACCTGGTCGGAAAGGTAGAGTACGAAAGCCGTCAGGGCAATCTCTACACTGACTTCAGGAGGATCACCCCCGGTGCCATGCATAAGGCCAATGGAGGGTTCCTGCTTCTTGAGGCAGAAGAACTGCTCAGGCAGTTCATGTCATGGGATGCCTTGAAACGGGTCTTGCGCTGCAGGGAACTCTTTATCGAGAATCTTGGAGAACAGCTTGGTTACATCCCAGTATCATCACTCAGGCCGGAACCGATCCCAATTGACATGAAAGTAGTGGTAGTTGGCACCCCGTACCTCTATTATCTTCTTAACATATACGATCCTGAGTTCCAGAAAATATTCAAGATAAAAGCTGATTTCGACACAGACATGCCGAGGACACAGGAGTCAGAAATGCAGCTTGCTCAGTTTATTGCGGGCTTCGTTGAACATGAAGGGAAGCTCAATTTCACAGTGACCGCCGTTGCCGAAGTTATTGAATGGTCATCGCGTCTGGTCGAGAACCAAAATAAGCTATGCACCCAATTCAACAAGATAGCTGAGATACTTGTTGAGGCAACTGCCTGGGCAAAAGTTGACGGCAAGAGACAGGTCGGACTGGCACACGTCAGGAAGGCGTTGGAAGAAAAGACCTTCCGTTCGAACCTTCTCGAAGATAAGATACGCGAATCTTACAGCGAAGGCGTAATAAAGATAGATACTAAAGGTTCTGTTGTAGGGCAGATAAACGGTCTTACTGTAGCTCAGCTTGTTGATCACAGCTTTGGATCGCCTGTCAGGATAACAGCAAACGTATACATGGGGCAGGAGGGCGTAGTAAACATAGAACGCGAGGTCAACATGACCGGCCCTATACACAACAAGGGCCTTCTAATACTATCAAGCTACCTTGGACGTAAATATGCCCAGGACTTCCCCCTGTCAATGACAGCACGGATAGCATTTGAGCAGACCTACGGGGGAGTAGAGGGTGACAGTGCATCTTCAACAGAACTCTACTGCATGCTCTCAGCTCTCTCAGGCATACCGCTCAAACAGAGCATTGCCGTAACCGGATCTGTTGACCAGTTCGGCAATATCCAGCCGATAGGCGGTGTCAATGAAAAGATAGAGGGATTCTTCAGCTACTGTAAAGTATTCGGACTCACAGGCGAGCAGGGAGTTATGATCCCTCATCAGAACGAACAGCATCTCATGCTCAGCCACGAAGTGCTTGATGCGGTCAGGAAAGGAAAATTCCACATATGGAGCGTAAAGACCATCGATGAAGGAATAGAGATACTGACAGACGTAAAAGCCGGTACCCCCGATGCAAAGGGTGAATATAAGCCGGACACAATGCACGCTAAGGTAAAGACCTGCCTTGAAGCATGGATAGAACGCACCTTCAGGCACAAAAAGAAGATGCAGGATAAAGTTGATCCGCCGAAAGATAAAAAGAAGTCAAAGGGCAAGAAAAAAAGTAATAAATTTGAGGAAACAGATCAGTGAAGAAACCTCACCATGCTAAAGAGATCCTGGATGCCTTTGAGAGGCACTGGGGCAATGAGTGCCGGCCTTCTCCAGAGCTTAAGCACGAAGATCCGCTTGACGGACTTATGCTGACCCTGCTCTCACAGAATACGAACGACAAGAACCGGGACAAGGCTTTTGAAAAACTTAAGATCGAATATCCCAGGTGGGACCTTGTTGCAGAGGCACCTCTTGAAAAGGTGATCGACCTTATAAGGGTAGCCGGTCTCGGAGAGACAAAAGCCACGCGAATGAAACAGATACTTGTTGTGTTGAAAGAAAAATTTGGAAATTATTCAATAAATGATCTGCAGAACTGGAAAGCCGTTGAAGCGAGGGATTTCCTGGTATCCCTTCCGGGAGTGGGAGTTAAGACGGCGGCCTGCGTTCTGGTCTTTGATCTGGATATGCCGGCCTTCCCGGTCGACACGCATGTGGCAAGGATAAGCCGGAGGCTTGGCTGGGTACCGGAAAAAATGGCACCGGACAAGATCCAGGAATACCTTGAAAGTACACTTCCCCCTAAACGTTTCAGGGGAGCCCATTTAAACATTATCGAACATGGCAGAGGGGTCTGTTCAGCCAGAAAACCGGACTGTAAAAACTGCTATGCAGAAAAATGGTGCGAATTCTCGAAAAGCCTTGACGGATGAACATTTGTTGGTATAATACTTCTGTTTGCCGGGATGGCGGAATGGTAGACGCACGGGACTTAAAATCCTGCGAACGCAAGTTCGTGCGGGTTCGAATCCCGCTCTCGGCACCAG
>JAAYHA010000022.1 GCA_012727545.1 Synergistaceae bacterium
ATAAGGGATTGCGACCCCAAGTTGGTAGAGGTAGCGACAGTCTTCGGATACAAAAAATGGCATCAGTTCAGGTATGTCATACTGCCCTCCGCGATACCTTCGATACTGACCGGCCTCAGGCTCGGCCTTGGTTACAGCTGGCGTTCGCTTGTAGCTGCGGAGCTTGTTGCGGCATCCTCGGGACTGGGCTACATGATACTTGATGCAGAGCAGCTTTCCCGTTCAGATGTTGTTCTCATGGGCATACTTGTGATCGGAGCACTCGGAGCTTTTCTTGACTACGGCTTTCTATGGGCGATCAGGCGTTACCTGAAGCGGGGTATCGAAGCATGAACTGGCTTAGTATAAAAGGTCTGCAAAAAAAATATGAACTCGAAGATATGGATGTCGATGCCCTGAACGGGATCGACATGGAAATAGAACAAGGCGGCTTTATCGTAATTGTCGGAAGAAGCGGTTCAGGCAAAACAACATTGCTCAGGATACTGGCCGGTCTTGAACAGCAGACAGAGGGCAGGATAATATTTAAAGGCAGTGTATGTGACAGCGAGCATCCGCTCCCGGTGGGGATGGTTTTCCAGGAGCCCCGCCTCCTTCCATGGCTTTCGGTCGAAAACAATATCCTCTTCCCCTTTCATCCGGAAGGAAGGGCTAAAGATCTTCATTCAAAGGCCATAAGCCTGCTGAAGATGCTTGGACTTGAGGGATACGAAAATGCTATGCCCCACCAGCTTTCCGGGGGTATGGCACAGAGGGTCGCCCTTGGGAGAGCCCTGTCGTGCGATCCTGAGATAGTGCTTCTCGATGAGCCTCTCGGGGCCCTCGACTATTTCACCAGAAGGGCGCTTCAGCGTGAACTTGCAAGGATATATATGGAGGGCGGAAAAACCTTCCTTATGGTAACACACGACGTGGGGGAGGCCCTTAGGCTTGGTACACGTGTTATCGTCCTGAAAAAAGGAAAGATAGAGGCCTCCATCCCGATAGGACTTGAATATCCAAGGGACCGTCACTGTGAAACTTTCCAGACTCTGCTCGACGAAGTATTGGCGGCCCTAGACGACCTGTAGGGGTAGGGCGGCGTGAAGATGCCGCGCTGAGCAATGGCTGAGCGGTAGCTGAGCAATAGCTGAGCAATCGTAGGGGCAAGGGCAGGGGCGAAGAATTCGCGACATTACAATGGTGAAGCTGCCGGGAAACCACCGGCGTGAAACTATGGTGAAGCAATGGTGAAACGGTTGTAAGGACAGGAAGAGACAGCTGCCGCTGGAGAATTTGCCCGCTTCGCATCGCGGAGAATTGCGGCAATAAATACTGGCAAGCAATAGGCTAGCAGTCGGCAAGCAATTGTAAGAACCCTAAAACACGAACTAAAATCTCCGTCGTTCCCGAATGTCCCTATCGGGAATCTAGTGGCTTATGTTATTACAAGCTATTAAAAACTTAAACAAAAGACACTGGATCCCGGCTCGAGAGCATACCGGGAAGACGGGGATGAGACACTGGATCCCCGATTTCGAAACGCACTCGGAATGGTTCGGGTACTAAGGTGAATTTGATAAGTTTTCCTGACGGAAAACAGCACCCTCCCGATAGATGCATTCGGGGAAAACTATAAAAATAATTCAGTCTATTATCAGATGATGAAGATTTGAGATTTTAAGGTTTTACGACTGCTTGCCTATTGCTTGCCCACGCTTGCCAATTGCTTGCCAGTCTTCACAACGGCTTCACGCGACCGTATTTGTCGCAGTTCCACGATCATCGAGAGGTAGAAAAATTGAGTAAATAAAAGGGGAGATCCGGATGAACACAAAAGAAGTCATCAAAGGTCTGACAGAGATAATACTGCCTGTTCCGAGGGGCGGTTTTGAATCATTTATCATAGGATGGCATATCGACGACAAAACCAGGGGAAGGTCGATCTTGATGGAGACCGGGCCGGCTTCTTCCGTACCTCAGCTTATTGAGGACCTGAAGCAAATGAGTGCAGGAGAACCTGATTACCTCCTTTATACTCATATCCATCTTGACCATTCGGGAGGAGCGGGACAGTTTCATCAGAAATTTCCCGGCACAAAGATCATCGCCCCGCTCAAAGGGCGGCCGCACCTGATAGATCCGGAAAGGCTGATTCAGGGGAGCAGGGAGAATCTGGGCGATCTCTGCGATGTATACGGAATGCCGATACCCCTTCCTGAAGAAGCGCTTGCTGATCCAAATATTGAGCTGGACGGACTTAAGATAATTGATACTCCGGGGCATGCTCCTCATCACAGCTCGTACCTCTATGACCTGGACGGGGTAAGGATACTTTTCCCCGGAGAGGCAGCCGGCTGTTATTTTGAGCTTCCCGACGGGTCAATATTTATGAGGCCGGCAACTCCCCATAAATTCTATTACGAGACAGCAGTGGCTTCGCTGCAGAAGCTGATAGATCTTGGTGACGTAGATCTTATCTGCTACCCGCATTCAGGCTGCAGCCGGGATCCGAAGGGGCTTCTTGAAATGGCGGCGTCGCAGATGGCCTTCTGGAAGGATATTATTTCCGCTCTTCCTGCTGATGCGGGTACGGAAGATGGTGTAAAGGCTCTGCTAAAAAACGATCCGGCCCTTGCGCAGATCGACAAGCTTCCCGAAAAGGACAGGGAAAGGGAAGCCTTTTTTCTGCGCCAGAGCGTTGACGGATATCTTGGTTATGTGAGAAGAAATGCCGATAGTTGAAACTTATTACAACATATCAGAGAAAGAAGAGAGGCTTTTCCGGCTCTATAAGGAAGGCGGAAACAGGACTGTCTTTATAGTACCGTCAGGGCTGGACAAAGATGCCATCCTGCACCTGATCTCCCGCAAAGGGTCATTTTTCGGCGCACGACCGGTCATATGGACGTGGAGCGACCTCTACAGGGAGGTCTCTCAGATGACACAGACAGGGCCAAAACGTGTGATAGATCCGCCCGACCATGACCTGATAATCTCATGGATACTGAAAAGGTTTCTGGAAGAAGATGAAGAACTTAGAAAAGTAATGCCCGAAGGTGTTTTTCACAGAGGATTTTCGGAGGTGCTCGGAAACAACATAAGAGAACTGCTGACAGAGGGCATCTCACCGGAAGACCTAAGGGAAAGGCTTTTTCAGGAAAACGGACCTCCTGAAGCATCTCCCGGATACATACTTCTGAGGCTGTACTCCGATTATGTCGAATACCTCAAAGAAAACGGAATTGCAGACAGTGCGCAGACAGCAGGGCTGATAGAAGAATGTCTTCAAAGCGGATCATCCTTAAAGGCTGTTTCAGACCTCACCTTTGTGCTTGTCGGATTCCTGACTTTTACAGGAAGCCAGTCAAGGCTCGTAAAAAAACTTCAGGAAACTGCTAAAACAATATTTATACTGCCCGAAACAGGGCTTGACTCATTCCATGATTCGATAGTCCAAGTCGGTGCAGAATACAGGAACAGGCCTAAATGGCACTCCAGGATATTTGAGCTGAAAGCTGGAGACTGCCAACTGCAGTTTGATGCGACAGCAAGGGAGACGGCCCTTTGGGCACATGGCAAAGGGGCTTTTTCTGAACTGGGGCAAATGGATGATTTTGGTGATATAGGACTGATGGTCACCACGAAACACCTCCCTCTTATCGAAAATTCTCTTCAGAGATATAAAATACCGTTCAATATTCAGGTCAGGGGTACTGTTGCTGATACACTTGTTGGAGAACTGCCCAAAATAATCTGGAATGCCTTTGCTTCCGGTTGGGAAAGAGAGACAACTGCATTTCTGCTTGCGAACCCTCTTTTAAGATCTCCCGGGTTTGACCTCTCTTCCGCCCTTTCAGCTTTTCCTGAAGGCAGCAGTGCATGGAAGGCTCAACTCAGGGGAAGATCCCTTTCTCTGTTTGAAAATGTTGAAAAGCTATGCCGGAAGTTTACAACGGGAGGCACACCTGTTGAAATACTAAGGTTATGGCTTGAGTTTATAAATGGACTTGATCTCCAGAATAACATTGGCAGCTTTATTGAAAACACTTCAAGCCTGGACGAAATATTGAAAGACATATCCTCATCGGTCAAAGAACTTGAGAAGAAGATAGAAATGCTGGAAGACATAAGCAAGGATATAGGTCCTGCCTCAAAGGTGCAGATGGCGGACCTGGATGCTGTAAATTACATAAATGAATGGGGAAAGAACGCCACTCTTCCCATAAGGTTGCCTCAAAGCCGTTCTCTTACGGTATACGCAGGACTTCCCCCTGTACTTACGACTCACAGGTACTGGATAATGACAGATGCAGACTACAACACATGGCCCGGGAAGCTTCGTGAATCTCCGCTGCTTGATAACGAGAGCAAAATAAGATTCAATGAGAGCCTTCCTGCTGAGGATGTCCCCGGAGAACACCTCTCACACATTCCTGAGCTGCACGAGGAAAGAGAACAGAAGGAAGCCCTCTTCAGGAGGCTTTTGGCAACTTCGCTTGAAGGGACTGTAATTACACGCTCCCTAACGGATCAGAGCGGACGTCCCCTTGGAGGGTCGCAGTTTATTGATCCTCTTTTTGCTCCTCAAAAGGGACCGGGCAGTTGGGAGAGGGCAGGAAGCATAGAATATAAACCATCTGATGTTATGCCTTCTGACGGATCTTTCTGGTTCAACGGAGCCGAAGTTCCTCTTTCTGCCGATAAAAAAGAGAGAGGCAGCTTCCCGAGAACGGGGGAGGGATCAGTCTCTGACAATCTTACCGTCTCCTTGAGCAATATCGACGAATGGAGAGAATGCCCTTACAGATACTGGTGCAGGACCAACATCAAGCTTAAGGATCACGACATTAGGCTCTTTGACCACCTCAGGGCCGGTTCCCTTCTTCATTCAGTGTGGGAGCGTTCATGGAGAGAGTACCTTTCATCACCGCGGAGCTTTACTCTGCTTTCAAAAAATCAATGGAAGAAAGCAGCATCTGAATATTACCCCGAACTGCTGACCGATCCAAGGCTGGAAAGGCATGCCGACAGCATGATCAAGCAGATGGGTTTGGTCGCAGAACTTCTCGACACTATCGAATCCTCTCATGAGATCAAAAATCGTACCAGGGCGGAACTTGAATACAAACTCCCCGAATACTGTATAGATGGCGTCATGTTCAAAGGACGAGCAGACAGGGTGGATTTTTTCAAAGATGGTTTTGTTGTGCTCGACTACAAGTCCAACAGGTCATACGACCACCGAAACGAACTTCAGCTGGCTGCGTACGCAGTGATAATAAACAAAACAACGGGAGAGAAGCCTCTTGGATATGGCTGGATAGGGCACAAAGACGCCTCTTTGTACGGTTATTTTTCCTCCGATGCAATGCAAAGTGCCTACCGCTCAGGAAAACGGAAAAAGGGAATTGAGGAATTTCTGGATCTCGCCGAAAAGATTATGGAAGATATGGCTGAGTCATTAAAAGCCGGTCTTTTTCCGGCTAACTATGAGTCTGCCATGTGCAGGTTCTGTGAATTTTTTGTTATGTGCCGGAAAAGGGAAGGATACAGGGATGACCCGGAGAATGAAGACGTCAGGGGGTATGGCGATGATCCACGATAAAGACGAACTTCTTTCCGCTATTTACGGTAACCTGAAGGGGCTGCCCGAGCAGCTGGAGGCTGTTACCAGCCTAAGCCCTCTGACGGTAGTCAGCGCAGGTGCGGGTACGGGTAAGACCCAGACCCTCTCCCAGCGTTTTGCATGGCTGCTGGCGAGAGACAGTGACTGCAGGGTCGACCAGATCCTTGTCCTGACGTTTACAGAAAAGGCAGCGAGGGAAATGCATGACAGGATAAAAAAAACTTTAGTCGAATGGCACACCAGGTCCGAAAAGGATCTTCCCCATCTTTCAAAAAGCATCCAGCGGATCGACGACGCATATATTTCCACGATCCACTCTTTTGCAATGAAGATCATACGGGAATCAGGGCTGGTCCTCAATATTGACCCGGGAGCATCAATAGTTTCAAAGCCTGTTGAAGAGCTCTGGTGGAAAACATTTTCCGAGATCATAGGCACGCTTTCTATTCGCAGGGTAAGGATGACAGTTCCGGAAAAATGGGTTGAGAGGGCTGAAAACCTTTTTAACGAGAAATATTTCAAAGACTTTGTGAATCATTACGG
>JAAYHA010000023.1 GCA_012727545.1 Synergistaceae bacterium
ATCTTTCCCCAGGCAGTCTCTGTGTGGATAATGTTTCCGCGGCGAAGTGTGCCGTTCTGCACGATTACCGTTGCGACAGGGCCCTTGCCCTTGTCGAGGTTCGCTTCTATGACAGTCCCTTCAGGAGCCGCATTGGGGTCTGCCTTAAGTTCCTGCATCTCCGCGACCAAAATGACCATTTCAAGCAGCTGATCAACATTTATGCCGGTCTTGGCGCCAACGTCGACCATGATCGTGTCGCCGCCCCACTCTTCCGGAGCAAGTCCGTAATCAGAAAGCTGCTGGCGGACCCTTTCCGGCTTGGCAGCGGGCTTGTCTATCTTGTTTACTGCAACGACTATCGGAACTCCGGCTGCTTTGGCATGGTTCATTGCTTCGATCGTCTGGGGCATGATGCCGTCATCAGCGGCAACAACAAGTATAGCTATGTCAGTGACCTGAGCACCCCTTGCGCGCATCGAGGTAAATGCCTCGTGACCCGGGGTATCAAGGAATACCAGCGTATTCCCTTCGTAATTGACCCTTGAGGCACCTATGTGCTGCGTGATGCCTCCGGCTTCCTTCTCAGTGACCCTAGTCTTCCTTATGTAATCCAGAAGGGTCGTCTTGCCATGGTCAACGTGACCCATGACAGTTATGATCGGAGGCCTTAAAGGCAGATCCGATGGATCCTTCGCTGCAGGATCCTTGCCCTTTTTTATCCCTTTTCTGGAAACAGGCTGCTTCTCTTCTTTTTTGGCTGTCTTGGCCTCAACCTTATCCGATGCAGTCTCTTTCTCTTCAGGTTTTCCGAAGACAAAGTGCTTTTCAAAGCCCTTGCCTAGGATCTCAAGGATCTTCTCGTCAGCCGCAACCGTTGCAGGGACCATAAGGCCCTCAGCCATGAGGATCTTGACTGCATTGCCCGGCTTTTCCCCGATGCTGGCGGCAACGTCCGATACTGACGCGCCCTCCCTTATGTTTACTACCGGGTACGTCGTTAATGCTTCAACAGCCTTTTTCTCTTCCGCATCTTTTCTTTTCTTCAGTTCCTCCTCGACAAGAAGATAAACTTCCTCATCGATCGAACTCATATGCGATTTGATACTGATCCCTATTTCTGTCAGTAACTCCACCATCTCCGTATTGCTCATCTCAAACATTTTCGCGAGATTATAAACTCTGATTTTGCTCATTGGCATCACTCCTGTCATATATTGCCAAAACCTTTTTAGCCAGTCCGCCATGCGGAAGCGCGGCGATCTGGGCTGATCCTACCCCGAGATATGATCCCAGGGTGGTCCTGTCCGTATCTTCCAATTTCAGCAGGATCGCTTCTCCGCGTTCGACCCTTGGCTTCAGGGAACGCAGAACGTTGGCGGAACAATCCGAGGTCACGACAACGACCAGCTTCTCGTTGTGTTTGCCTCCGCCAAGTACCTGATCCTGCCCGATAAGAAGTATTCCTGCTCTTCTGGAAAGGCCAAGAATATTCATCAGTTCCTCACTTTTTGACTGATCCATCTCAAGCCTCCCTCTTTTCATCTATACAAAGCGTCAGCAGGTTTTCGTAAACATCCTCGCTGACATCTGTCTTAAGGGCCCTGGAGAGCGCCTTTTTCTTTTTTGCAAGCGCCACGCACTCCCGGCAGCTGCATACATACGCTCCGCGGCCGTTAGCTCTCCCTGTCGGGTCATATCTGAC
>JAAYHA010000229.1 GCA_012727545.1 Synergistaceae bacterium
AGGCTCTCTTCAAGAGAGAGAGAATATTCACTGATGAACCTCTCCCTTTTTTCCCACGGCATCTCAGGAAGGCTCTCCCTGATCTTCTGCACGTATTCAGGACCGGCTGATATAGGGGCAAGGTCCATTTCCACATAGTATCTGTAGTCCCTCTCCCCCTCCTTGCTTCTCATCGACCTGGTTACGCCTGCGACATCATCCCAGAGGCGAGTCTCCTGAACAAGATGTCCTCCTTCGTCGAGGACTTTGTTCTGGCGTGCTATCTCATATTCCAGTGCACGCTCGATAGACCTGAGCGAGTTTACGTTTTTGATCTCCACCCTTGTTCCAAGGCTGCCGTCCGGGTTGCTGAGGGATACATTCACGTCTACCCTGAGTGAACCGGATTCCATCTCTCCGTCTGAAACTTCCAGATAACGTGCAAGCTGCCTTATCTGCGTTATGTACGCTATTGCCTCTTCTGCTGAATTCATGTCGGGTTCCGAAACGATCTCGGAAAGCGGCATCCCCCCGCGGTTATAGTCAACGAGCGAATAAGAGGCTCCTGTCAGGCGTCCATCCGATGTCGGATGCACAAGTTTGCCGGCATCTTCTTCCAGGTGCAGGTGGTGTACCCTCACCCTCTTCTCTTTACCGTCTGCAAATATGTCGACATAGCCCCCCACAGCTATAGGATGCTCGTACTGTGTGATCTGGTATGCTTTGGGCAGGTCCGCATAGAAATAATGCTTCCTGTGGAACCTGGTGTTGTCGCTTATCGAGCAATGGAGCCCTAGCCCTATCTTCACACCAAGCTCCACGGCATGGTCGTTTAGTATCGGGAGTGTCCCCGGAACTGCGAGGCATACTGGGCAAATGTTGGTGTTTGGAGTAGCTCCGATGTAGTCGCTGGAACAGCTGCAGAAAAGTTTGGTCTTTGTCTTCAGCTGAAGGTGTATCTCAAGGCCAATAACAGATCGTCTCTTCATTCCCTGCAGCCCCCTTTCTTTTCAATGTCAGCAATTGGAGGAGAACCTGCCTTGTTTTCGATCGCGTGTGCAAGTGCCAGCAACCCGGCGTCTCCGAATCGTGGTCCCATAAGCTGAACGTTCGTCGGAAGTCCTTCTTCTGTAAATCCTAAGTTCAGACTTATGCTGGGCAATCCTGCCAGGTTGGCTATCGAAGAAAAGGCATCTCCCAGGTACATGCGTACAGGATCTTCCTCAACAAGCCCCTTTTTATATGGCAGGGCCGGGGATATGGGACATATCAGAGAATCAACGCCCTTGAAAAGCTCTGCGTATTCGTCAGCTATCATCTGCCTCACCTTTGTTGCAGGAACATAATAATTTTCGTAGTAGCCCCTGGTTAGGATGCACGTACCTATCAGTATCCTTTTGCGGACTTCTTTTCCAAAACCCTGGTTTCTGCTTCTTTTGTACATTTCGACCAGACTTCTTCCGTCTGAGTGGTGTCCGTAGCGCATTCCGTCGAAACAGGCCAGTTTGGAGCTGGCGTCACCCAATGCAACCATGTAATAGCAGGCGACAGCGTGTTTCATTGTTATCGGAAGCTTAGCCTCGACTATCTCCGCCCCTGCAGACCTGCAATATTCAACGGCTTTCTCTATGGCTTCTATGAGGGGACTGTCCATGCTTTCTGCATCATAGCCGGTCAGGACAGCGATCTTCTTTCCTTTTATGCCTGCAGAAGCCGTTTCAGAGAAGGAGGGCCTTTCGTATGCGTCACATGTAGTGTCGTTTGGATCAGGCCCGGCAAGGACTCCCAGAACTGCGGCCATGTCAGCAATATTTCTTGTTATGGGACCGACCTGATCAAGGGATGAGGCGTATGCCACGATCCCATACCTGCTGATCTGACCGTAAGAAGGTTTCATCCCCTGCACGCCGCAAAAAGCTGAAGGCTGCCGGACTGAGCCTCCCGTGTCGCTGCCGAGGGCTATCGGACAGAATCCGGCAGCGACAGCTGCCGCGCTTCCTCCGGAACTCCCTCCCGGCACTCTGTTGAAATCCCTTGGGTTCAGTGTCGGGCCGAATATAGAGCTCTCTGTAGTGCTTCCCATGGCAAACTCGTCCATGTTGGTCTTTCCCATAAGGACAGCTCCCGCATCTTTCATCCTTTTCACAGCTGTGGCGTCATAATCGGGGATCCAGTCGGAAAGCATTTTGCTGCAGCATGTAGTCCTTATGCCGTCTGTGCAAAAATTGTCCTTTACCAGAAAGGGAACTCCTGCCAACGGCCCCGGATCTCTTCCTTCGCTTACTGCGTTGTCCGTCTCTCTGGCATCACTGTAAGCGCTTTCCTCTGAAAGAGTTACAACTGAGTTGATCTGTCCGTCAAATTTTTTAATTCGGTCCAGGTGTGCTGACAACACCTCAGATGCTGTCCAGCTTCCCTTTTTTACTCCTTCTGCGATCTCAAGAGCTGATAGTTTATGGAATTCCATCCCCTATTCCTCCTCTTCCATTTCCACATCGTCCCTTGCTATGATCCTGGGAACGTGGAAGAAGTCTCCGTCTCTGACCGGAGCCTGATCAAGGAAGCGATCCCTGCCATCCCATGTGACCGGTATGTCTTCTCTTCTCGCAGGAGCTTTCATGACATCCCACTCAAAGGGGCTGACGTTTGAGCTGTCAAGTTCCTGCATATCGTCACACATCCTAAGGACCGCATTGACCCTGTCAAGGACCTCCGCGTACTCTTCCTCGGGAAGACCTATGCAGGAAAATCCAAGGACCTCTCTCAGCCTCTCCTCGTCCATTTCCATCTTCTTTATCATTCCTGATCCCTCCAAACTGCGGGGAGCACTCGACTACTGTGCTTCGCTCAGTCTTTTGATAAAATCCTCTTCTTCAAGCACTTCTATTCCCAGTGAGCGGGCCTTCAAAAGTTTGCTGCCCGGATTCTCTCCTGTTACTACAAAATCTGTCTTTCTGCTTACGCTGTCAGATGTCTCTCCACCGAGGCCCCTTATTTTTTCGGATGCCTCGGATCTTGTCATGGAGGAAAGTTCTCCCGTAAGGACAAACTTGAGGCCGCTCCAGGGAAGATCGTCACGGGGCTTGACAGGGCCCTCTATGGCCATATTGACCCCGGCCTCTTTGAGCCTTCTGATCACATTTGCATTGTGCGGCTCCAGGAAAAAGACTCTGAGGGACTCAGCGATCACAGGGCCTATTCCCTCCATTGACTCAATTTCATCTGTCCTGTTTACCGCTGTTTCTGACAACAGCTCCAGAGAGCGGAATTTCTCTGCGAGATCGTTGGCTGTCCTCTCACCGACATTCCTTATCCCGAGTGCGTTAATGAGGGCTCCCAGTGGCCGCTTCTTTGATTTTTCTATTGCTTCTGTAATGTTGCGGGCTGATTTTTCCCCCATCCTCTCAAGCGGGATGAGGTCTTCTGTACTGATCATATACAGATCGGCAAAATCAGAGACTATGCCTTTTTCGACAAGCAGAGCGACGATCTTATCTCCCAGACCTCTTATGTCCATTGCCGCCCTTGAGGCAAAGTGGGATATACCTTCTATTATCTGAGCAGGACAAGATCTGTTTGAGCACTTGATAGCTGATTCTCCCGTTAGGCGAACTGCCCGGGAACCGCATACGGGACATATTTCGGGGATCCTGAAAGGGGCTGTGCCTTCGGGACGCCTTTCCTTTTCTACCCTTATTACCTCCGGGATTATCTCCCCGGCCTTGTGCACGAGCACATAGTCCCCAATGCGGATATCCTTACGGTCTATCTCGTCCTGATTGTGCAGTATAGCTCTTCTGACAACTGTTCCGGAGAGATGGACGGGCTCAAGCACCGCAGTCGGGGTAAGAGTTCCTGTGCGACCGACAGTGACTTCGATGTCGATTA
>JAAYHA010000230.1 GCA_012727545.1 Synergistaceae bacterium
GTCACTTTTTTTATCTGTACTGCCTTATCGTAACTTTGACTGCTTACGTTATATATGAGGTCCCTGTTTTTCATGCTGCCGGAAAAAAGCCTTACGTACGCCACACGGCCCATCTGCGGGTCATGTTTCATTTTAAAAATGACCGCGGATAGACCGTTCTCTCTGTTCTCTGTTTTCTTTTTGCGGGCAAGAAGTTCGATAAGATCCAGAAGCTCCTCAACTCCCTCTCCGATAAGTGCCGCTCCGTCAACAAAGGGGAATACGTCACTCCGTGAAAAAGAACTTACGTATGATTCTAGAAGATCTTCTTCCGATATCGACCCGGGTCCTTGTTCAACATACTTTTCAAGCAGATCATCATTTACACCGGAAAGTATCTCTGTAATAACTGTTTTTTCTGCAATGAAAGATGGGATCAGGACGACACCGAAGGAATTTTCTATCTCCTTCAGTACCCTTTTGACGTCAGATCCTTCTCTGTCTTTCTTGTTGATAAAAAACATAACAGGCACTCCGGAAGAACGAAGAGCCTCCCAGAACACCTCTGTCTGAGGCTGTACCCCCTCAACTGCAGAAACAACCATCACCGCGGCATCCATAGCACGTATCGATCTTTGGACTTCTGACGAAAAATCGCTGTGTCCGGGGGTATCGATTATGTTGACAGGCTGTCCTTTCCACGAGAGAAAGGCTGAAGCAGCTCTTACAGAGATGCCTCTTCTCCTTTCTATCTCCATAAAATCAGTATGGGCTTTTCCTTCATCAACGCGCCCTATCTTCTTGACTGAACCGGACATATAGAGCATCTGCTCTGTCAGTGTCGTTTTGCCGGCGTCAACGTGGGCAAGGAGCCCTATGTTCCAAGGTTCTTTGCTAATTATTTGATCCATGAAATATTCAGCGGTTTTCTGGTCGGAAACTGTCTTTTTGGACTGAGCTGAGGGTAGCCAAGCATCTGGGCACCACAGACATGTTCAGCAGAGCTTATTCCAAGACACTCTCTCAATCCTTCGAAATTCCTTATAGCCGCAGTGAGGAAACCTCCCCAGCAGGCTCCGACTCCATGTGCATGTGCTGCCAGTTCAAGATATGTCAGCGCTATGGATGCATCTTCAGGCCACATGTGATCTTTGGACACTACAGCGACCGCGACATGGGGTGCTCCCCTTAACAGTGCATCTTCTCCGGCTTTTGCCTTTGCGATCATAGATGCTCCGATAAGCGAGATCCTGGAGGTAGGATCCTTAAATATTTCTTCCCTCATCCAGCAAAGGATAAGATTCGTTATCTCTTTCGTTTTTTCAGGGTCTGCAGATACGATCCATCTGACCGGCTGCCGGTTTGATGCGGTCGGAGCAAATTTTACGGTATCAAAAATCTGATCGAATACCTCCGGAGAAATAGGGGTTATTTTAAAACTCCTGATGCTTCTCCTCGTTTTGATGAAATTGATCGCTTCTTCTGCTGATGGCATTTTAAGAACTGAAGCTGCCCTCATTTCTTCATTTTTTAGGAAAGAAAGGAAGTTGGCGTTTTCCGGACAAAAAAGCGCGCAATGGCCGCACTCGATACAGTTAGCTGAAGCCCTGACATCCATCTCGGGCAGGCCTGACTCTCCAAATTTCACTATGCCTGCCGGGCACACCTTCACACAAATTCCACATCTGGTGCATTTTGCAGGATCTACTGTCATTGACCGCATTAATATTCCTCCCCGGAGTTAGAAAAACTTATATTCAGGCACTATTATAACAACCTGATACAGGCAGTTGTGAATTGGCAAAAATAACGAACTTATCTAAATTTAATTTTTAACAGAGAGACCAGCCTTCATCTTACAAGATCGGATGGCAGACAACTATATTACGTATCGGCAAAATCAGCATGAATACTAAATTATTAATGAAGGTTATGTTCTATAATGCAGGGTCAGAATGTACAAAACCGGAATGGAGACAGAAAAATTGAAAAAGTTATTTTTGATCATTGCCTTCTTATTGCTGGTCATTCCCCCGGCAGTCTTTGCCTCTGACTTGATCCCGCCTCATCACTGGACATACCATTCTCTTGAGATCCTATTCGAAAAGGACCTTATCAAAGAAAAAATCGTTCCGGGCGAAAGCACTAACACTAAAGATCAGGCAGGAAAGATGATCATCGAAGCCATGGAAAAGATCAGGACCGATCCGTCGATAATGGATGATGACGTGCTTTGCAGCATGAGGCAGCTAATTAACGGATACAGAAATGAACTAAAAGCCGCAGGTCAGGATCATAACATGATCAGGAAAGAGCTTGAAGACATGGCCCTTGCTGCAAACCTCTCTGCAATGGAATTGCCCGCCGCCTCCGGCTCAAAAGAGAGACCTCTCAATTTTCAGGCTGTAAGATCGATAAATAAATTCACTTTCGACATTTACAGATATTTCGCAGCAAAGAACAGCAATGGCCTATTCATATCCCCATACAGCATTTCTTCCGCGCTCTCAATGACTTACGCCGGAGCGAAAGGTAAAACAGCAAGCGAAATGGAGAGCGTGCTTCATCTTGATCCGGAGATCCACCGAAGCATGGCTGCACTTATAAATGATATCAACTCGGTCCCGGGTGAGACAGCCTCTGTTAAAACTGCCAATGCTCTCTGGCCTGCCAAGGATGAACACCTGCTTGACAGTTTCACTGGCAAAGTAAACCGCTTCTACGAAGCCTCGTTGACCCCTCTGGATTACAGGGATAATACAGAAGAGGCAAGGAAGACTATAAACAAATGGGTGGATAAAGAGACAGAAGAAAAAATAAAAAACCTCATTGGCGAGGGAGTTTTAAAAAAAGACACCTCTCTGATACTGACTAACGCTATCTATTTCAAATCTGACTGGATGATCAAATTTGATCCGCAGAATTCCAGGGCAATGCCTTTTTATACAAACCCCGCCAAATCTGTCCCGACTGTTATGATGACCAAGACAGACAAAAATCTCAGATACTCAAATGAGAGTGATCTTGAAATAGCGGAGATACCATACAGGAATAAAAGGTTTTCAATGCTGATACTTCTGCCCCATAAAGGAGTAGAACTGGAAAAGATAGAAAAAAAACTTGATCATCTGAAATTTACAGAGTGGACATCTTTTATGTCTCAAAAAAAAGTTAAGCTCACAATGCCCAAATTTAAGACTGAACAAGGTTTCGAGCTTAGCGAGGCACTGAAGGAAATGGGCATGACAAGCGCCTTTAATGCAAAGGGAGCAGATTTTTCAGGGATGAACGGAAAGAAAAATCTTTACATCGGGGCAGCGGTCCACAAGACATTCCTTGAAGTCGGAGAGGACGGCACGGAGGCCGCAGCCGCAACAGCAGTGATAATGACAAAGACCTCTGCCATGCATGATCCTGAGAAAACTATAGAATTCAAGGCAGACAGACCGTTTATTTACGTGATCAGAGACAATCAGACCGGAGCAATTTTATTTATTGGCCGCTACACAAAACCATAACAAATCCATAAATTGAATATTGACCGTTGCTGCCTTTTTGGTATTTTACTAAAATATCCCGGCAGCAACGGTTTTTTTACAATTTCCCTGTCTAAACTGCAAGAAGCATGATCGCCTCAGCGTATATGTGAGTTATCTTCCGAAGATTTTCAAGGGTCACGTGTTCGTCAGGCTGGTGGATGACATCAGGATCACCGGGAAATACGGGCCCAAAAGAGACTGAGTTTGGAAGATACCTGCAGTAAGTCCCCCCGCCTATACTGATCGGTTCAGATGTAGATCCTGTGACTTTCTTATACGCCTCAAGAAGTTTCTTTATCAGTGGGCTTGAAGGATCGACAAATAACGGTTTTTTGTCCCTGTCGACAAAGAACTTGCCGCCAAGCTTCTCTGCTGACTTTTTAAAATCTTCTGCAAGCTCATCTCCTGAGAGCGTAACAGGGTAACGCAGGTCAAAACTTATTCTGCAAGTCCCGTTTTCCAACCTTATCATTGCAGTGTTGAAAGTAAGAGATCCTGAAACCTCGTCCCTTCTTTCAAGTCCTATCCCGGCTCCCTCTGTGCCCTTAAAGCTTTTGGCAGCCTGATGCAAGAAGTCAGATAACTCCTTTGGCTCCCAGTCAAAGGATGAGAGTGCTTCAAGGAGCAATTCAACTGCATTTGTCCCCAGCTCCGGCGACATAGCATGGGCAGAGACACCCTTTGTCCTAATAATGGTACTTCCCTCTCTGCCTCCGATAATTACTCCCTTTGCAGATTTTAGTTTGTTAATGATATTTTCTTCGAAGTGACCGACGAAAACCGCTTCTGCAGAGTCAGGAACTACATTATATCTATCTCCGCCTTTGACAGAGATAAGATGAGGGGCAGAACCTTTTCTCTCATCTGAGAACTCTTTTTCCACCCAACAGTGAAATATGCCCTTCTCAGCGTTGATCAACGGGAAGTTGGCATCGGGAGAAAAGCTTGAACCGGGGATTTCTTCCGTTTCCAGGTATCTTGCGATACATCTTCCGCCGCTTTCCTCGTCCAGTCCTACTATCAGCCTGATCCGGCAGTCAAGTTTGAAACCGGAGTCACGCAATGCCTTCATTGCATAAAGAACCGAAAATGCCGGCCCCTTGTCATCGAGGGAGCCCCTCCCATAAAGCCTGCCGTCAACGACACTCCCGCTGTATGGAGGAACAGTCCATGCCGATGTCTCGCCCTCCGGAACTACGTCAAGGTGAGCAAGTATCCCCACCAGTTTTTCTCCGCTGCCAATTTCTGCATACCCTGCGTAATTTGAAATGTTGGCTGTATTGAAGCCAAGTTTTTCTGCACATTTGAGGAAGTCTTCAAGGGCTTCTGACATTTCCGGACCAAAAGGGTGTTCAACGGAGACGAACGCTTCGTCATAAACACTTCGGATCATTAGGGATGATTGCAGGTCCTTCATCAAGTCTTCAAAATCTTCATCAATGATTTTATGCATCAAATCTTCCATACATACCACACCTTCTTAAGAGAGAGCAGCTGTTGTGCCGGCCGCTCCCCCTCTGTATTTGAATAATTATCAGACTCCCGCGATCATTGAGAGCATTTTTGCTACTGTGAGGCCTCCAAATGTCCCGAGGACATACCCCATCAAAGCCATCAGAACGCCTACCGGAACAAGCGTCTCCTTGTAAGCTGCGGCAATTATGGGCGCAGCAGCTACAGCGCCTATGTTTGCAAGGCTCGCGACAGCACATGTAAAGAGATCCAGCTTAAAGATCTTAGCCAGCAGGGCAAGCAAAACTGCGTGAATGGCAAGAATCACAAATCCGGCAAAGAGATAGTAAGGAGCGTCTGTAAGCTCTTTGAACGAAGCTCTTGATGCTATCAGACATATTATTACATAAAGCATCGTCATCGAAACAGGTGAGGATCCCGGGACTTTACCGAGAGGAGTGAGGGCACAAAGAACACCGGCAACTGTCGCAAGCACTATCGTAACTGTGTTTGCAGAATAGAAATCGCTCTTTCCGAATGTTTCAACAAGCATTGGGGATAGTATCGAGGCAAGCCAGCTTGAAAGCGCCGAAACGAGAATACCGGCTCCGATGAGGAGGCACAGGTCGCTCGTTTCCATTTTTGTTCTCGCATTATCATCGGCCTGCGACAAGGTTTCGCCTATTGAATCTATAAGGGTGGTATCGCTTTTTGTCCAGCGGTTGAAAATATATGCGTAGGGAACTGTTGCAAGCAGCATAATTACCCAGATAGAGTAGTTGACATTGTCAACCAACAGCGTGTAGCCCATTGCTGAGTCGTTGATCCCAAGCGCTCCCTGAATGGCGACCATGTTTGCTGTCCCACCGATCCAGCTGCCCGCAAGGGCTCCCCAGGTCTTCCATCCTTCCGGCGGGAAACCATTCTTCATAAGGGCAAACATCACTACGAACCCCACCATGATAGTGAAGGTCGCACAGAAAAATCCCAGAAGCATCCTCGGCCCAAGCTTGAGGATCTTCCTTATGTCACAGCGCAGGAGCATAATAAAGATCATTGCGGGTATGAGGTTGCCCCTTACAGCCCTGTATGTTGCCTTGATCGAATCATTGTTCTCCCAGAGATCGAAGGTAGCAAATAACATGCACAAAACATAAAGGATGACCGGAGTGGGTACATATTTGAAGAAAGTGGTATCTTTGTACTTCCGCTCGAGGGAAGATACGATACCGGCAAAACATACAAGGAATGCCAGATATGCAAAACCATTGGTTATCATATAAAAAACCTCCTCATAATAATGAATTTGTTCTTTTCGGATAAAAAAGATAAATCACTAATTGGACCACTGCAGACCGGAAATTTCCTCTACTCCAAACCCCGGATCTTCCGTCAGCAATATCTTAGGGCCGCCGTCAAAGATCGGACCTCCCTTCACCGGATCTGTACTGCATAAGACCGGGCCGTCCAGATCGACCCTCGTTATGCAGCTGTAGGCAGAGGCCAGATGGACAGCAGCAGCGCAGGAGACCTTGCCTTCGAGCATACAGCCTATCATTACCTCCGCTCCCATGGCCTGTGAGAGCGCTATGATCTGTCGTGCGTTTCTTATTCCTCCGCATTTCATGAGCTTGATGTTGACCATATCCGCGGCACGGCGCCTGAGTATCTCCATTGCATCACGTGCCGACCAGCAGCTTTCGTCAGCTGCGACAGGCACGGGTGAGTTTGCTGTTACATGTGCGAGTCCATCCAGATCGCCCGCCTTTACAGGCTGTTCAACAAGCTCAAGGTCAAAACCGGCATCCTGCATCCGGTTAAGGATCCTTACGGCCTCATTGGGCTTCCAGCCCTGATTGGCGTCGATCCTAATCTTCACTCCGCTGCCGACTGCATCGCGTATTGCCTTCAGACGCAGAAAATCGATCCCGGGATCAATTCCTACTTTTGTTTTTATGATCCTGAAACCGTCTTTAAGTGCCCTCCTGGAGTCTTCAGCCATTTCTTCAGGATCATTGACGCTGATAGTGACATCGGTCTCAACCGTTCTTCCGCTTCCTCCGAAAAGTCTCCATATGGGCTGTTTCACTGACCTCGCCCATATGTCATGGAGTGCAATGTCGATCGCAGCTTTGGCACTGGTGTTCCTTATCAGGGAAGCATCAAGGATGTCAAGGCAATGCTCCAGGTCTGACGCGTCGGCTCCTGTCATTACAGGCCTTATCATTTCATCAATTGCGCCCCTTATAGATCCGACAGTATCTCCTGTAACTTTTCCGGTTGGGGGCGCCGAACCCCATCCGGATATTCCACAGTCAGTATCTATCCTTACTATCACATCTGTCATTTCATCGACTGTCCTGACCGCTGTTTTAAAAGGTACTTTAAGCGGAGTCCTCAGAACTCCGGTTTTTATCCCTGTTATCTTCATAATTTCTCACCTCTTTTCCTGTGTGAATTTTTTCTTAAATAAAAATGTTTCCATCAGCAAATCCCCTTGTTCCTTTCTTTTTGGATCGCAGTATCGATATTTCACTGCAGGCGATACAACGTCCTGCATGATACAGAAACAAAAAAGCACCTTTCGGCATCTGACAAACAGATGTCCAAAAGGTGCTGGATCTTCTCCCCATTGCTGCAAACGTATAGCTTACAGGCGGGTGGACAAGGCAGCTATTCCGTTATTATTATACCTTTGTTCCACGATCTGTACTTTTTTACCGCGTCCTTGTATGCTACCTGGATAGCTTTCTGGGACGAGCCCAGGTAGGTGTGGTCTATCTTTTCTATTATTTTTGGGTCAACGTCGGCCAACGACATCCCCAGAAAAATATCCTTTATGAATTTATTCGTCAGTTCCAGTACTACCGAAGCTTCGAGATCCAATATCTCTCCTGACTCACCGTCTGCAATGAAAGTGATGAAAAACTGCGAAAACTGGTGTGTTATCGGGTTTCCCATCTGAGATTTTGCATTTCCGATAATACATAGTTTATCCCGTTCCATAATTCCACCCCTAACGGCCTATTATCATTATATATTTAAGATCTGTCACAAGCAATACGACAGTTCAAAATCTTCCGATAATCTATTCAAATATTTCGCAGTTTTCTGATATGTCTTCTTCCCCGGCCTGCAGCGGAATGCCTTCTACTGTCCTTAGTGTTCTTTTGATCGCTCTGGTCCTGACCTCTGCATTTTCAAGCTCTTTTCCTGCCTGTTCTATCTTCTGTCTAGTCTTTTCCAGAATTGAACCAAATTTATCAAATTCAGTCTTGACTTTTCCAAGGAGTATCCATACCTCACTTGAACGTTTTTCTATCGCAAGGGTGCGGAATCCCATCTGAAGACTGTTAAGCAGGGCGGCTATTGTTGTCGGACCCGCCGGAACGACCCTGTATTCACGGGACAGGGTATCGCACAATCCGTCTATCCGGAGTATCTCTGCATATAGACCTTCGACCGGAAGATAAAGAATACCGAAATCCGTTGTGTATGGAGGCTCGAGATACTTGTCCCTTATTGTCTTTGCCTCTTCTATTACACGGCTCTTAAGGGCTTTCTGGGCATCCGCCAGTGCCTGAACATCTCCATTTTCTGAAGCTGTCACCAGCCTTTGATAGTCTTCAAGAGGGAACTTCGAGTCAATAGGAAGCCACACAGGCGAAGCTGAGTCATTGGCTCCCGGGAGGGAGATCGCAAACTCAACCCTTTCGCCGCAGTTGGGCCTGGTTGCGACGTTCTCTGCATACTGGTCCTTTGTAAGTATCTGTTCAAGCAGTGCGCGAAGCTGAGTCTCTCCCCAGGTGCCCCTGACCTTTACGTTGGAAAGGACTTTTTTAAGGTCTCCAACGTCAGCTGTGAGAGCCTTCATCTCCCCAAGTCCCTTATGCACCAGCTCCAGCCTTTCCGAAACGGTCGAAAATGCTTCTCCGAGCCTCTTTTCAAGAGTAGAGTGAAGCTGCTCGTCAACTGTAGCGCGCATCTTTTCAAGTTTTTCCTCGTTATTTTTATGTATCTCCTGGAGTTTAGACTCGACTGTGCCTCTAATGGCCTCAAGCTTTTCCTCGTTCAGACGGCTGATGTTGGTAAGCTGCTGTGAAAAAGCTTCAAGGCTTTCCCTTTGCAGGTCTCCTATCTCTTTTATCCTCTTTGACTGAGCTTCGCCAAAAGATGTAAGGCCCTTTGACTGCTCCTCGCGTCCCGCCCTGGCTTCATCCCTTTGCTCTTTTCTCATAGAAACAAATTCAGAGTTGATGTCGCGTTCGGTATCCTCAAGCTTTCCTTCGATATTCTGCAGCCTGACCAGAAGTTCCCTTGAGACCTGCTCCATAGCAGCGCTGTTCTCCTTCAATCTTGCCACCGATGCTATTATATAAGCAGCGACAAGTAGCGCCGCGACCGCTATGCCTATGATCAAATGCATTGTGCATGCACCTCTCCTTCCATTCAAGACACTATTATAAGCTAAAAAAGCAGAGGCTTGAAAAAGAAAACCATAAACTATACCGCCGGATCTGCTTCTGGGGGATAAATTTATTGCTGGTCTGGCAATCTCCGTTTAAGGCTATTTTTTCGTTTAAAAGACGATATGAAGCACAAGCATCAGAGGAATACCCGTGATGCTTCTGTCCCTTGATGATTCTTAATGTTTTCAGCTCCCATCCCGACTATCTTTGCTCAGTTCCAGGGGTTACAATATTGCTCAAGAGGTGATGGACATGCTAAAAAAAGCTGACGTAAACATTCCGCGGCTTATTTCTTCATACTATACCGAGCATCCTGACACAAATGAACGATCTCATCGGGTATCATTTGGAACATCGGGACACCGAGGATCCTCTGTCAAAGGGAGTTTCAACGAAGACCACATAATGGCAATTTCACAGGCTATCTCAGAGTACAGGTATGCGCAAGGAATAAGAGGACCGCTGTTTATTGGAATGGATACGCACGCCCTTTCAGAACCTGCCCTAAGGACAAGCGTGGAAGTATTCGCAGCAAACGGTGTCCTTGTGAGGATCCAGAGCGGCTTTGGCTACACGCCTACGCCCGTGATCTCCCATGCAATACTCTCCTGGAACAGAGGTTCCGGGGCTCCGGTCGCTGACGGCGTAGTCATAACGCCATCGCATAATCCCCCTGAAGATGGAGGCTTTAAATACAACCCTCCGTCCGGAGGCCCTGCAAACACTGACATTACGTCCTTGATCGAAAAAAGGGCGAACGAGATACTTGCCGACGGACTTAAAGATGTGAAACGTATAGATTTTAAAAATGCACTTTCCTCTGACAATGTTCGCTCGATCGACTACATCATTCCCTACGTCAAGGCACTTGAGCAGATCATTGACATCGAGGCTATACGCAGCTCTGGGCTGAAAATGGCAGCTGATCCGATGGGAGGCTCCGGAGTCCACTTCTGGGAGCCGATAGCTGATATTTGGGGCTTGGATATCGATGTTATCAACAAGAATGTCGATCCTACATTTTCCTTTATGCCGCTCGATCACGATGGCAAAGTCCGCATGGACTGCTCCTCCCCCTATGCGATGGCAAACCTGGTAGCACTTAAAGAGAGATATGACATAGCATTTGGTAATGACCCGGATTATGACCGTCATGGGATAGTTACAAAAGAGGGTCTTATGCCCCCAAACGCATATCTGGCAGCCGCAATAGAGTACCTTTTTACTCACCGCCCGGGCTGGAGCGACAACTGTATGGCAGGCAAGACGCTTGTCTCAAGCTCAATGATCGACAAAGCTGTGGATTCGATCAGCAGGAAAATCTATGAAGTTCCTGTGGGCTTCAAATGGTTCGTCGACGGCCTGATGTCGGGCATGCTTGGCTTTGGCGGAGAAGAGAGCGCCGGCGCGACATTCCTGAAGAAAAACGGAACAGTCTGGACTACGGACAAGGACGGTTTCGTAATGGATCTCCTTGCTGCTGAAATGACCGCAGTAACAGGAAAAAACCCGGCCGAACATTACAGAAGGTTGACTGAAAAATTCGGACATTCCTACTATTCCCGTAAAGATGCACCTGCTTCACATGAAGAAAAAAGCAAACTGAAAAAACTCTCGCCTGAAAATGTGGCAGTGAACACACTTGCCGGTGAAGAAATAATCGCAA